>NZ_NCVN01000048.1:0-7417 GCF_002096925.1 Streptococcus mitis
ATAACCTTCGACGCGCACCCGCATAGCGGGTGGTTTTTTTGTCTCTCACCTAACGGAGCGAGACGGACTAATAGTCACATAATAAAAAAAGAAGATGACGAATCATCTTCTTAAACACTATGAGTTTATATCAGAGATATAATATTTTAAGTAAGTACTACCCTATGGAAATTATGGAGACCGTTTTATTGATTTTTACCAAAGACATCTCGATAGAGCATTCCAGTTCGTAAACTCTCTGCATCTCCGCCTAGTTGCTCCACCAACTCGTAGGCAAAGGCAAGGGCTGTTGAAGGGCCCCGACTGGTTGTCAAATGTCCATCTACCACTACTGTTTCCTTGACGTATTGACCATCAATGATTTGCTTTTGAACGCCATCATAGCAAGTAAACTGCTTTTTTTTCAATACTCCTGCTTGATTGAGGGCAATTGGCGCCGCACAAATGGCTGCCAATTTCTTTCCTTCTTGCTCGAAGCTTTGCAATTCTTGAATCAAGGACTGGTTGTCACGCAAATTTGCAGAACCTGGCATCCCTCCAGGAAGGACAATCATGTCATAGTCTGATAAATCACCATCAAAGACACGATCTGCTCTGACTTGGATTGCATGCGAACCTGTCACTTGCTCTTCAAAACCAACCATATCACAAGTGATATTGGCACGACGCAAGACATCTACTACTGTCAAAGCTTCAATTTCTTCAAAGCCCTGAGCTAACATAACTGCTACTTTAACCATGATTTTCTCCTTATTTGATTCGTTTTAATACAACCTTTTTCCGTTTGAATGGGACTTTTCCACTCTTTTCTTCAGCTAGATTGGTCTGGTAACTCATCGATAAAAGCAAGCCAACACCAATCAAATTACTAATAATAGCCGATCCCCCTTGTGAAATGAAAGGCAGTGGAATCCCGGTCAAAGGAAGTAAGCCCGTCACAGCACCGATATTTTCAAAGATGTGGAAGAGCAACATCATAATCAAACCTGTGGAAATATAGGTGTAGAACTGGTTATTTGATTTGAGAGTAATCTTCAACATACGGTAAATGAGCATGAGATAAAGAGCAATAACAAGGACAGAACCAATAAAGCCAAAATCTTCTGCGATCACCGTGAAAATCATATCCGACTCACGAACTGGAATAAGCAGATTAGAAGCATTAAATCCTTGACCAAACAAGCCACCGCTTCCAATGGCAATCTGCCCTTGAGCCTGTTGGTAGGTCGTTGTTTGGGCAAAGTCAAATGGATTGAGCCAAGCTAAAATACGGTTGATTTGGTATGTCGGCATTCCCAGTTGATGGAGAAAAGCCCGGCCATCCTTGCTGATAAAAATAGCTAAGAAACCAGCAATTCCTGTTACAGCAGTCACAAATACTGGGATAATAATTTTCCAAGAAACTCCTGATAGCAAGACGATTCCTGAGAAAATGGCTACAAAAACCAAAGCTGTCCCTAAGTCACTTTGAAGTGCCAAAAGAACTAGGACTGGAATAGTAAAGAGAATCATCCAGAAAATCAACAAGAAGTCCAGCGGAACTGTACGTCTCCATTCCTTATGTTTTTTTGTAAACTGGACAATCACACGAGCCAACATGAGGATATAGGATATCTTCATAAATTCTGACGGCTGGAACAAGGTAACACCATTTACCGATACCCAGTTTTTGGCACCTGTTGATGCAACTAAGCTTGGATTATAAAAGACGATAGGTAAAACCATAAGTCCCAAGCCTAAAATATATAGAAAAGGGGTCACCTTCCAAAGAAATTCTGTATTAAAAAGCATGACCACAAAACCAATCACAAGCCCCAAGGCGATCCAGGCGACCTGCTGCCCTAAAATGGGCAAAATATTGTTTGGATAATCATGACTAACGGCTATATAAATAGCCACCACGCCAATAACCAGTAGAAAAAACACTGGCAAGAGCAAACTATAATCGACTCTAGAGTCGAGAGAACGTTTCATATATACTAACCTTATACTTTCATACAATACTATTTATCAAAGTTCATTTAAAAATTTATCAATAGCCTCATCAACTTCGGATTGAGAGACGGTTTTAACGGTCGCTTCTTTTGCTAGAGAAGTCACAATTTGTTTGCCATATCGCTTTCCGACAATTCTCCTATCCAAAATAAGAGTTAAGGAACGTTGGTGTTCGCGTCTCATACTTCTTCCCAAAGCTTGCTTTAAACGAATAATGGCCATTGGTAACTGATAATCATAAAAGGCATTTTTTCCTTCCTGATTCAGTTCCTGATTAATCTTTTTCGTCAAGGGCTCTTGAGGATTTTGGAAAGGAAGTCTTGGTACAACTTGAATCACAAAAGGATGACTTGAAAAATCAACTCCCTCCCAGAAACTTGCTGCACCTAGCAGGATTTGTTGTTCACCTTTTTCAAAGCGTTTCTTAAGCTGATGAACATCCCCATTTTTATACTGGGCCAAGTGGCTAACTGGAAGTAAATCCGATACTGCTAGAAGCATGTCTTTAGCAGTAAAGAGAACTAAAATCGGTTGCTGGAAATCTTGAACATCCATCAGCAAATCAGCTACCTCTTTGGCGTAGACTTCTAAGGAGGTTTCTGTTACCAAGGGAAAATCCTTGACCAAGACCACTTCTTGATCCTGTTTTCCCCGAGCTTCAATCTTGACAAATTTGGCTTCAGGGTAGCCTAAAAGATCTGCCAAAGAAACCCTCTGACTAATCTCAAGAGTAGCCGACACTCCCAAGACTTGACATGAATTAGGTATTAAAGAAGATAGAAGAATACGTCCTGATTTCGTAGAAGAAATTTGAATTTTCTTTTGACTCGTTTCAATTGCTTCAAGCCAGTAGTCTCGGTCAGCTGTAAAATAGCGAACCAGCTCCTCAAAGCCTTCTACTTCTAATTCTGAAAAATACTGGTGGAGATTGACCAGAGAATCTAAGATATTTTTCCTAGATTTTCCAGACTGAAATTGTTCTATCAAGTAGAAGCACTCAAAGCGAATACTTTCTAGTATTCGTTGCTGGACCTTATTTTGCTCCTCCAGTAAAGCCTTATCAAGCAAATCGATAATAGACTGGATATCGTAGGTCTCTTGAAGCAGATTTTCTAGAGCTAACAAAATCTTTTGAACTTCATCAATAATCAATAAACGGTCGCTGACAAATTCAGGATTATCTTCAAGTCTGGTTACAAGATAGGCATGATTGGTCACTAAAAGCTTGCAGGTTTGTGCCTTTTCTTGACTACGTTTCCAAAAATCTTCCGTCACAAATAAGCTCTGAGATGATAAATTCCCGTCATGACGAAGATCAGTCAGAAAATGTTGGTAACGGTAGAGTTGCCCGATTTCATCCAAATCTCCTTTCTCTGTCTCTGTCAACCAAACCAAGAGTTGCATTTTAAAGCGTCTAAATAAGCGATTTTCATCATTTTCCTGCAAGGAACGATAAAAGGCATCCAACTTCAGATAATTGTGTGGTCCTTTTAAACTATGAATATCTATATGGAACACTTCCTTGAGACGTTTACCTTCTTCTTCCATGATCTGATTTTGAAGAATCTTTGTCGGAACGCTAAGGACAATCTGACGATTTTCCACTTGGGACAAAGCAGGTAAGAGATATCCATAGGTTTTCCCAATCCCAGTCGGAGCTTGAATTAATGAGACAGGCTCATCTTTCAATAGCAAGCCAACCTCTTTAGCAAAACTTTCTTGTCGTTCCCTCACTTCAAGGTTCAACAAAGAAATATTTTTAGAAAAATCTTGGGATAGTTTTCGTGGCTCCAGGGGAGCTCCAGTTTTCTTGAAATACAGTCCTTGAACTTCGACCAAGTCTGGAGAAGTCAGAATAGATTGGCTGCGATAAATTTCTTCAATAACCAGGTAGGACTCATATAAGAGGGCGTCAGCCATTTCCAGCAAGCGTTCCAAGAGTCCTTTAGGAAGTTGGGCCATCTTTTCTCGTAAAAAAAGAAGTAATTCCGCAGTAGCTTGGGCATCTGAAAGGGCTGTGTGAGCATGTTTTAGAGGAATTCCTAATTCTCGACACAATATCGGCAAGCTATATTTTTCCAGTTCAGGGAAAAAAACCTGAGCCAATTCGACCGTGTCAATACGAGGATTTCTTAGTTCATAGCCTTCAAAAAATAAATTTTCCGCCAAAAGATTGGCATCAAACTGAACATTATGGGCTACAAAAATCCCATCCTCCACCAAGTCAAAGATTTTTCTAGCAACTTGCGAAAAATCAGGTGCTTGCTCCAGACGTTGGTCAGTCAGTCCTGTCAGTTCTTTGATATGAGCATCCAAAGGTTCATGTGGATTGACATCCGTCGTATAGTGATCGACGATTTTCCCATTCTCAATCACAACAATTCCCACTTGGATAATTTTAGCCTTACTACCTGTGCTAGTTGCCTCTAAATCCACCACAACATAGCGATTACCAATCGTTTTCATTATAAAAATTATACCAAAAAAAGGGCTATTTGGCACCACTCAACTTCGATAGAAAAATCACTTTGCTTGAAAAAATTTTTATCGTTAATAGGGATACCCACAAAGAAATCATCGCTAGACTGGATTATGAGGTCCCATCTTGCCCTGATTGCGGAAGCCAAATAAAGAAATATGACTTTCAAAAACCGTCTAAGATTCCTTACCTCGAAACAACTGGTATGCCTACTAGAATTCTTCTTAAAAAATGCCGTTTTAAGTGTTATCAGTGTTTGAAAATGATGGTGGCTGAGACTTCTATCGTCAAAAAGAATCACCAAATCCCTCGTATCATTAACCAAAAGATTGCTTAAAAGTTAATTGAAGAGGCTTCTATGACTGATATTGCCCATCAGCTTGGCATTTCAACTTCAACTGTCATTCACAAGCTCAATGACTTTCACTTTAAGCATGATTTTTCTCGGCTTCCAAAGACTATGTCTCAGGATGAGTACTCCTTCACCAAGGGAAAGATGAGTTTCATTGCGCAAGATTTTGACAATCTCAATATTATCACTGTTCTTGAGGGAAGAACACAGGCTATTATCCGAAATCATTTTCTGCGCTACGATAGAGTAGTCCGATGTCAGGTGAAAATCATTACTATGGATCTGTTTAGTCCCTACTATGCCTTAGCTAAACAGATTCGCTTTCGAATTTCTAGGCTCAGGCTGAAACAGTCTCCCAGACTGTTTCACTCCCGAATACTAAAATCGTTCTAGATCGCTTTCACCCTTCGTTATTATATTTCTAAACTTAGGCTAAAACACTCCACTGGACTGTTTTACTCCAACACTTAAGCCGTGCTATGATTCGTGTGCGTGTCCAAATTATGAATCAATTTGAACGAAAATCTCATGAATATAAGGCTATCAAGCGTTACTGCAAGCTCATCCAACAGGATAGTCGTAAATTGAGTGATAAACGTTTTTATCGCCCTACTTTTCGTATGCACTTAACCAATAAAGAGATTCTTGACAAGCTTTTGAGCTATTCAGAAGACTTGAAACACCACTACCATCTCTCTCAACTCTTGCTTTTTCACTTCCAAAGTAAGGAGCAGGAGAAATTTTTCGGACTCATTGAGGACAATCTAAAACAGGTTTATCCCCTTTTTCAGACTATCTTTAAAACTTTATCTCAAGGATAAAGAGAAGATTGTCAACGCTCTTCAATTACCCTATTCTAACGCCAAATTGGAAGCAACTAATAATCTTATCAAACGCAATGCCTTTGGTTTTCGGAACTTTGAAAAGTTCAAAAAACGGATTTTTATCGCTCTAAACATCAAAAAAGAAAGGACGAAATTTGTCCTTTCTCAATCTTAGCTTTTCTTCAACCCACTACAGTTGACAAAGAGCATTAAAAAAAAAAGAAGATGACGAATCATCTTCTTAAAAACTATGAGTTTTTAGTCTTCTTTTTTCTTGCGAGAAAGAAGTCCAAATCCACTTAGGGCTCCAAGAAGTCCAAGCGCTGCGAGGCTAGCGTTAGCTTCTGTACCTGTGTTAGGCAATTCTTTAGCCACTGTATTCACGTTAGCTGTTTCAGCGTTATTAATTCTATTATTTCCTCCATTATATGATGGAACATAAGGAATTTCTTTAAAGATATCTTTAGCTAAAACTGTATATGCTTTACCATTATTCAAAATAACCGTTGCATTTCCTTTATCATCGAAGATTACTTCTGCTACATCTGGGTTAGCTGCCATAATTTTGGCTTTAGCTCCCGCTTTATCCGCGTCTGTTAAATTGTCCAAATCAGCTACAAGTTGTTTTTCAAAATCAAGATTAAGATTTTCACCATTGTTTTTAGTAGCTACATCTGCTTCATCTTTAACTAATTGTTCAGCTGAAATTGTTGCTGTTTTTCCATCTACTGTGGTTACTGTCGCGTTACCCTTTTCATCTACAACAACTGTTGAGCCTGGATTTACAGCTTCCACAGCAACCTTAATCTTAGCAATTTCTTCAGGAGTTAAGTTATTCTTATCTGCTACCAAGGTACGTGTAGCTGGAATATTCACACCATTTTGCTCAGATAGGTCTGCAAGTTTTTCTGTTGGAATAACTAGTTGAGAAGCAGGAATTACGGCTGTCTTACCATCTTTCGTAGTAACTGTCGCATTTCCTTTATCATCTACTACGACAGTTGAGCCTGGGTTAACGGCTGATACTGCTTTCTTAACTGCTTCTTTTTCTGCATCAGTTAAAGCATCTTTCTTAGCAACTGCTGTTTTAACCGCCGGTGTGTTGATATCATTGCCTGCATTTGGTTTAGCGACTGCTTCTGCTGTCTTCGTCAAATCAGCTGCTGGAATAACCGCTGTCTTACCTGAAGGTGTTGTAACAGTTGCGTTACCTTTGTCATCTACTACAACCGTAGCACCTGGGTTAACGGCTTTAACCTTATCCTCAATAGCTTTCTTCTCTTCTGGAGTAAGGGCTTCTGGATTGGCTACTACTGTCTTAGACGCTGGGGTAATCACATCGTCGCCTGCATTTGGTTTAGCCGCTGCTTCTGCTGTCTTCGTCAAATCAGCTGCTGGAATAACCGCTGTCTTACCTGAAGGTGTTGTAACAGTTGCGTTACCTTTGTCATCTACTACAACCGTAGCTCCTGGGTTAACGGCTTTAACCTTATCCTCAATAGCTTTCTTCTCTTCTGGAGTAAGGGCTTCTGGATTAGCTACTACTGTCTTAGACGCTGGGGTAATCACATCGTCGCCTGCATTTGGTTTAGACGCTGCTTCTGCTGTCTTCGTCAAATCAGCTGCTGGAATAACCGCTGTCTTACCTGAAGGTGTTGTAACAGTTGCGTTACCTTTGTCATCTACTACAACCGTAGCTCCTGGGTTAACGGCTTTAACCTTATCCTCAATAGCTTTCTTCTCTTCTGGAGTAAGGGCTTCTGGATT
>NZ_NCVN01000035.1:0-7401 GCF_002096925.1 Streptococcus mitis
GATAATCAGGCTTGGGAATCGCTATTGGGTTCACCGGTAGCGGATGCCCACGGAGGACTTACACCTCAGATGCACGACATGCCCGTCGTACCAAAGAAAAGAGGCTGGGACAAAAAGATTTTGATTTTCGGAATTCTTTATTATAAATTTTAAAATCGATTGATTAGACAAAAAAGCGAACAAGGCAGAATTCTGAGTGTCAGATAACTCGTTTTGTTCGCTTTTTATATCTAAGGTTAGACTTTTGTCCCAGACTCTTTATCTTCTATCTAGGACAAGAGTTTCTCTCTGGTCTTTAATGATAAAGAAGGTATCAAAATTTCTAGTCTTCTTTTTTACCTTTAGTAGCTACTAATCCTGCACTTAAACCTAGAAGAGCTAAACCTGCTGCTACTGCTGCTTAGCTTACCGCACTTCCTGTATTTGGTAACTGCACTTTATTAGCTTGACTGGCTTCACTTAAAGCGATTTGTTTTGTATCTGCTTTTTCTAACACTTGTGGTTTTGTAGCTTCTTGAGCTACTGGTATAGTTGTTTCACCAGCTGTGCCGACTTCTACGATGCGATTCTGAACCAAAACTTTATCATAGCTATCCTTTTCAGTTCGCTTACCATTTTCAACCTCAATCAAGTGAACACGAGTTTGACCTGCTGGAAGTTTGTCATTCTTTTGTTCCTGAACCTTGAAGTCAATGGTTTCTTCTTCGACTACAAGTTCTGGGCGATTCAGAACAAGATTTTTAATTTCGTCTTCTGGAAGAAAAGTTCCTAGTTTGGTTCCAACCAAGACAATGCGGTCTGTTGGTGCCTCTACCACCTCATGGAGTTTTTCTTCCTTACTTCCATCAGGATTAATACTTGTAAAGATACGTTCCTTACCAAGTTTTCCTTCTTGTTCTACACGAGTTTCACTAAGAAACAGTGTTGAATCTTTTTTCTCAACTGTCTTGTAGGCTAAATCTTTTTCAACAAATTCGAGTTTTGGAAGTTCTTCTTGTACAGCAGCAACTGTTTTCTCAGAAACTGGTTTTTCCTTAGTCAACTGGATACGGTATTCCTTAACTTGATTTCCACTTTCTGAAACAAGACGAATAAGTACTGGAAGGCTATCATCGCCACTATCTACAACTGTTGAAGCTACTTGATTGTTTTCTTCAACTGAAACTTTTGGACGTTGTCCGCTATAGGTTACTTGATAGTCTTGACGGTTTTCAGCGAAATCAGGGAGTTCTTTTCCATCTACAAGAATCTTCGATTGAGTACTTTCTTGAGGAAATTCACTTGGCGCAAGGAAGGTCATCTCAATCATCGCAACACCGCTCTTATCTGCTTTACGCTCCATACGCCATCTCATGGCTTTGGCTTTGACAGCTTTAAATGTTACGTTTATTTCATCACCAGCTTCAATGTCTTTATCCGCACGATAAGGAACAGCTTCCCAATTTTCTGAGTTGTTGAATGGATGTCCTGATTCGTAAGCTTGGTAGTTTGAATAGTAGGTTGGCACTTCAAAGTCTGGACCGACATAGCGCTCTAAAACAAGTTTAGAAGGCGCATCCGTACCACTATCTGCAAAGAAGTGAAGTTTGGCTTGCGCAACAGTCCGCTCTACAATCTTACCATTTTCACGGAAGATCACACCTGCTGATACTTCTGGATTGGTAGACGGTCTTGGAGACCAGTTTGTCCAACGACGATTTTCAGAGTGATCTCTATCATTGATATAGTCTACACGGTCATGAGAACTGTCGTCAATATCATTAGTTGCTGAAGCAAAGGCCTGGTTACTGTTTTCATCATAGTTAGGGGTATCTGAAAGAGCCTCACCAAGTTTGTCTGTCACTCGTACAGTGAACTCAGCAGTAAGATTGCTACCAAGGACACGACCTCGAACAGTAAATTGACCTGCTTTTGTCAGATTTTCTGCTGGAACTTCTTCCCATTCAACTGTCAGGTCTTTTGTTTCGTAACCGTCTTTAACTGTGAAGTAAACCGGAACCTTAGTTGGCAATTCAAGTGGTTGCCCTAGTTGCAACAAGCGAGCTTGTTTAACCGCAGCAACTGGTTTACGAGAAAGTAAGTCTTTATCCTTAGTGAAGTGCAGACGGTATTCTCCTAAGATGTCGCCATTTTCAGCTTTCGCGATGACACGAACTGGCTCACCTTCACGAACGCTTGGAACGACGGTAGCGAGACCATTGTTGCTAACACTTGCTGTGACTGCCGGAACTTTTCCATCTACAGACTCAAGGTAGTAGTCTGTCAAATCAGGGTTGAAGTTTGCTAAGTCTTTGCCGTCAACTTGGATTCTTGTTTGTCCTTGTTTGGCTGCCGCAACTTGTTTCGCAAAGATTTGTACTTCTGTGATAGACGTTCCACGCTTGTTATCTGCTTTGACCATGCGAATACGAACAGCATAGGTTTCAACTTTATCAAAGCTAAAGTGGTTCATTTCTCCAGCCTTGAGTTGAGCAGGAGCTTTTAGATTAGTCACTGGTTTCCAGTTAGCTAGATCGTAAAATACATGGTCTTCATTGGCTACAAAGCTAGGGGTTTTAGGAGCTGTTGGAGCAGTATTACCAACATAATACTCAATCACATAAGACTTCGGTGCACCAACTCCATGGTCTTCGTGGAATCCAACACTTAGATTATGAACGAAGCGTTTGCTCAAGATACCTGAATCTCCAAACAGAACACCGACTGAAGCTTCTGGATTACTACGATTCCAGTTTGTCCAACGATTGGCTGGTCGGTCATTAAAGGAAATCAATTTATCGTTGACATTTGAAACAGGGTCGGTTGGATTTGAATCTGAAGCAAAGGCAAGTGGCAATTCTGAACCGGTCCATTGGTCAGAAATGTTTGCACCTTGCTCAGTTTGAGCAGATACGCGAACATGGAGTTTGGTAGTTAATTGCGTACCTTCTAAACGACCATTAACTGTAAAGACACCTTCCTTAGCGTATTGCTCTGGACGAATCGCATCCCATGCAACCTTAGCTGATGAAACGTGACCATTTGAATCATATGTACGAACGCTTTCTGGTAATTGTGGTGCTTCTGCGACTGGAGTTGTCACACTAACTTCTTCAACTGAAACGATGCCTTCTACAGATACTTTAGCACGCGCTTCCAAGTCAATTCCTTCAACTTTACCTAGCACTTCAAAGGTTTGATAGGAGTCTAGTTTTTCTTTCGGAATAGCTTGCCAAGTGACTTTGTGAGCTTTAGGGAAACCTTTGTCATACTCAACCGTTACTGTTGACGGAAGAGTAGGTTCTTGGTGTAAATCTGTCACTACATTTACAGGACGGATGGATTGCGCAATCTTCTTCTCAGTATTTGCTTGTATAGTGAGATTGATTTGACCTGTAGCACCCTCATATTCAGCTTTCAGAGTGAGTGCTCCTGGTTTATGCAACTCAAGCATTCCTTTTCGGACTGCAACTTCCCCTTCACCGCTTGTAGAGAAGCTCACCTTATCAGCTGGTAATACAGCTTGCGTTCCATCTTGATAGTGAGCAATTTTTGGTGATTCTTCTAGGAATTGAATTGCATAGGTTTGAAGAGGACCACCATCTTTAGACTGAACAAAGATGCTTGCACGCATGCCGTTTGCTGCGCTTGCTTGAAGAACTATAACATCAGCATTTTCAGCACTTGCTGTGACTTCTGGCAATTGGGCACCATAAGCAAGAGTGCGGTATTGCATTGGTTGTTGACTAGTAAGCCCTGTTACTGCCTCACCACCAACAGTAACAGTTGGCACTACAGGTGCTGCAGTATTTCCTTCTTCTACCACAAGAGTTGCATGAATAGTTTCTCCAGCTAACTGACCAGTCATTTGAATACGTGATCCAGCTACTGAAAGTTTGGCTTTATCTGCTTCCGCAATCTCCCAGCTATCTACTTCGTACTCTTGTACACTTCCAATGGTTACAAGTATTGACACATATTTATCTACAGTGTTCAAATCTGTTCCTGGAGCAACACGTTTAACTGTTGGTAATTCTTTCGCAATTGCTAGAACTTCGACACGAGCCTCTACCTCACGTCCATTTGCTGTACCTTTAGCAGTCACAACTCCTGCTTGACTAACATCGACTTGAGACCAAGTTACTGGAAGTTTTTCACGACTACCATCGCTGTATACAAAACCTACTGTTTTCGGCATTTTTGGAATTTGAGAAATAACTGTGCGTACTTTTGGTGTTTCTGTTCCTAAAACTGTTTTTTCTTTATCTTCTTGTTTACCAGTAAAGACAGTTACTTGCGCAGACTTCAAGAGATCAGAATGAGCAGTAAGCGTGAATTTACCTGCTTGCTCAGTTGATTTGACAATTGCAACACCCTTACCATTAAAGGCTTTACGAACCCAAGAACCATCTGGCTGCGCTTTGTAACGTTCACGGCTAGCTTGTTCCCAATTATCGACACCGACTAGCTGTCCTTACCTATGCAATTGGAAGCGAACGAGATTGTTAGCAGTTGGAACAACATTGCCTTCACTGTCTACAATTTCGTAGTAGATGTAAGTCAAATCTTTGCCATCTGCTGCGATTGCGTTTTCTTCCTTGATGAGGCGTACACCTGCTGGTTGCCCCGCAGTAGTAATTTTATCTCTTGCAATCTCTTTACCAGCATCATCGCGAGCCACTGCTTCTATAGTTCCTAGTTTATAAGCAACCTTCCACTCGAGATAAAGCTCTTTAGCATTAGCTCCCTCTTGGTATGTTCTTCCATCGCTAGTTTGCTTTTTGTTAAATTTCTTCTCTCCTAGAGACTGGCCATTTAAGAACAATTCTACACTAGAAGCATTCGAATAAGCACGAACTGGAATCTTGCCTTCGGAATCAACTACTTTTGATGCTAACTCTTCATTTTCCCAGTTCCAGTGAGGAAGAAGATGGACCATTGGTTTCTTTTTAACTGAAACCCATTGACTTTGGTAGAGATAGAAGTCATGTTTTGGAATACCTGCAGTATCTACAATACCAAAGTATGAACTCTTAACTGGCGTGTGGTTTTGGTTATGCCAAGGTGTTGACTCCCCAATATAGTCTGTCCCAGTCCAGATAAATTGACCAGCATAACCAGCATTGTCTCGGTCAAAAGTCCATGAATCTGTAGCTGTTTTACCCCAGCCGACTCTGTCATTACCGTAGTCTGACTGTTCGTAATTACGTTCAGGTCCATTACTATGTTTCAATTCACGTTCAGGACGATAATAACTACCACGAGTACGAGTTGCTGAAGAGATTTCAGAACCATAAATCAACCATTTTGGATGCTTAGCTCGAAGAGCTTTATAGTTATCTTCAGAGTAGTTAAAGCCAACAGCATCTAATTCTTCGGCAATTTTCTCATGTCCACCACTACCATTACCGAAACGGAACTTATCTGCTCCCATAGTAACGTAGCGTGTCTTATCAACGTCTTTAATAACCTTGACCAAACGCTTTACTGTAGCTAGTGAGTGAGCATCACCATTAGCTTCACCGATTTCATTACCGATTGACCACATGAAGATAGCTGGATTGTTTTTGCCTCTTTCAACCATGGTACGTAAGTCAAAATCAGACCATTTTTCATCTTTTTTAGCTTCTGGATGAGTAGCATCTTTTTCAAAGAAACGTCCGTAGTCATATGGTTTCTTGCCTCCATACCAAGTATCAAAGGCTTCTTCTTGAACAAGCAAACCAAGTTCAGCAGCTATTTGCAAGGTTTGCTCACTGGCAGGGTTATGCGCTGTACGAATGGAATTGACACCCATTTCTTTCATCTGTTTAAGACAACGGTACTCAGCTTTATAGTTTTCTTCCGCTCCAAGTGCTCCGTAATCGTGGTGTAAAGAAACACCATGGAATTTAATACGTTCACCATTCAAAGAGAAACCTTCATTTGGTGTCCAGTTATAGTAACGATAACCAAACAGGTCTTTCTTAGCATCCACAAACTGACCGTCACGATATACACGAGTAACCAATTAGTACAAAGCAGGTTTATCACTTAGAACTGTGCAGAGCTTTGGTTTTTCAACTTCTAAAATAGCATCAAGTTGTGTCGTTTCATGAGCTTTCAAAGTACGACTAGATGTACGAACTAAGCCTGTTACAGGCTACCCACCACGTTCAACAATTTGATATTCGGCAACAAGTTCGTGGTCTTTGTCGTCCGTATTGACGATTTTGCTGGTTACATGAGTTGCAACCTTGCCATGTTGTTGTTCTTCAAGTTTTGGTGTTAAAATGGTTGTCCCATTTTTCTCAACATGAACCTTATCTGTCACTTGTAAAGTTACATCACGATAGATACCACTTCCTGAATACCAACGGCTACTTGGCTGTTTATTGACTGCATGAACATCAATTACATTCTCACGTCTATCTTTATTCAAATATTTAGTGATATCATATGAAAATTGATTATAACCATTTGGGTAATGCCCCACTAACTGACCATTGACATAAACTTGAGAATCCATGTAGACGCCATCAAAAGTAAGGCGAACATTTTTCTTGAGGTCTTTTTCATCAAGTTTGAAAGTCTTGCGATACCAAGCTTCACCACCGTTAAGCTGTCCACCTTCGTTTTGGGCAGGAGATTCATGATCGAAATCATTAAAGATACTCCGGTCATGCGGTAAATCTAATTTTTTCCACGTAGATACGTCTGCATCCGTTTTAATGACCTCCTTAGAATTTGCATTGAGTTTAAAGTGCCAATTTTGATTAAAATTCACTTTTATCATCTTCCTTGACCGGTTTTTCTTGACTTGAAGCTTATGATTCTACCTTTGGCGCTTTTTCTTCAGGTTTAGCAGACACTTTTTCCTCTTTTGGAGTTACAGCTTCATCTTCTTTCTTCTCAGATACAATAGATTCAGTTAAACTAGGTTCGCTGTGTTCTGCCCTTTCGACTACATTTTTAGTTTCCAAAGATTGATCAACCTTTTCTTCTACTATCGGTTTTTCCTCTTTAGGTTTCTCAGCAGTATGAGTAATAGGTGTTTCATCCGCATAAACTACAGATTTTCCAGCTATATTTCCTCCTAATAGAACTGCACAAGTCCCAATCATTACTGAGCAAGCTCCCACAGCAAACTTACGAATGCTATAAACTCTTTCCCGATTCCAATGGCCTTTTCCCATAAAAACCCTCCTTTTAGTAATCGTTTTCATTTTTATGTGAGCGCATCACTTTTAATAGTCTTTTATCTTTATTTTATAAAATAATATAGGAATTTTCAACACTTTAAGCATATAAAATAATATTTTTGATTGTTTTGGTAACTTCTCAAAGCAACTTCCACTTGGCTAGCCAAAGTGGAAATTAGTCTAAAACGGATTTTTATGGTGGAATTAAGTGTGAGACGTTTGAGTTAGAAATGAGGTCTAC
>NZ_NCVN01000058.1:0-6728 GCF_002096925.1 Streptococcus mitis
TCATAGATCTGAACTTTATCATCATAAGTTAATTTCATAATAAAAGCACCCCAAAAGTTAGATTTTTTCTGTCTAACTTTTGGGGTGCAGTTCATACGTTTAGAAGGCGTATTTTTTTGGATTGGATTTTCTGAGGTATTTGTCCCTTGTTCAGCAAAGGAAGAAATAAAAGGAAAATGATCAAGAAAGGACGCGTAATATGTCCAGAAAACAGGACGAAGGTAATAAAGATGCTGACAAAAATATGACTGAATAGTAAAGTTACTAATGATTTCATAGGGTACCTCCTAATCCTCATCTTGCTCTTTTTTAGTTTTTGCAATGCGACGGGAGATGAGGAACTGTATGCTCGCTCCGAAGAAGATAGAACCGAGAATGCTTGATACACCATTTCTTATAGTGAGAAGAGAATGAAAATAGTCCTGACCTTCACCTATGAGTATACTGAGAAGAGGAGTTATAAAAAACATCCATAGACCAAAGAACAAACCTGCTTTAAGACCTGGGTAGCGAAGTTGCTTACTTTCTTTCTCACTCAGCATATCTGGATCAATAGCTGTAATCCCTGTTTTTTTCATTTGGTAGGTGACATAGCCAGCAGTGATGAGGGAAATCACTAAAATCAGAGGAGGATAGATTAGAGCCACTTCTTGAGGGTATTTATAGGCCAGAAGGAGTGGAATAAGATTTCCGAAAATCATCAGATAAAAGAGGACGATAAAGACTTGGTTCCCAATACGATCGATCTCACGCCGTTTGTATTCGTCAAGGGGACCAGAAATGCCGTATGTGCGTTTGATGAGTTTTTCAGTAAAGGATTCTTTTTTCATGAGTTGGCTCCTTTTTTAAAAATTATCCTCCCAAAAGAGACTGTTTAGGTCAGTTTGGAGGCTGCGGGCGAGATTGAGACAGAGTTCCAGAGTTGGATTGTACTTGTCGTTCTCAATCATATTGATGGTTTGTCTCGAGACACCGATATCCTTGGCGAGTTCGAGCTGGGAAATGCCCAGTTCCTTGCGAAATTCTTTCACACGATTCATCTGGACTCCTTTCTGATTTGTGTCGTATATATTTGACTATATTATATTCTTCTATGGAGTAGATGTCAAGCATATTTGACATATTTCTTAAAGAAATCTTACTTGTTTTTGGCCTATTTGTCTGACTAGTGCAAGCTAGTCAGATTTGTGGTAAAATAGATAAGATATGACAAAAGAATTTCATCATGTAACGGTCTTACTCCACGAAACGATTGATATGCTCGACGTAAAGCCTGACGGTATCTACGTTGATGCGACTTTGGGTGGAGCGGGCCATAGCGAATATTTATTAAGTAAATTAAGTGAAAAAGGCCATCTCTATGCCTTTGATCAGGACCAGAATGCCATTGACAATGCGCAAAAACGTTTGGCACCTTACATTGAAAAGGGAATGGTGACCTTTATCAAGGATAACTTCCGTCATTTACAGACACGTTTGCACGAAGCTGGTGTTCAGGAAATTGATGGAATTTGTTATGACTTGGGAGTGTCTAGTCCTCAGCTAGACCAGCGAGAGCGTGGTTTTTCTTATAAAAAGGATGCGCCACTGGACATGCGCATGAATCAGGATGCTAGTCTGACAGCCTATGAAGTGGTGAATCACTACGACTATCATGACTTGGTTCGTATTTTCTTTAAGTATGGCGAGGATAAATTCTCTAAACAGATTGCGCGTAAGATTGAACAAGCTCGGGAAGTCAAGCCAATCGAGACAACGACTGAGCTGGCAGAGATTATCAAGTCGGCTAAGCCTGCTAAGGAGCTCAAGAAGAAGGGGCATCCTGCCAAGCAGATTTTCCAGGCTATTCGAATTGAAGTCAATGATGAACTGGGAGCGGCAGATGAGTCCATCCAGCAGGCTATGGAGATGTTGGCTCTGGATGGTAGAATTTCAGTGATTACCTTTCATTCCTTAGAAGACCGCTTGACCAAGCAATTGTTCAAGGAGGCTTCAACAGTGGAAGTTCCCAAAGGTCTGCCTTTCATCCCAGATGATCTTAAGCCCAAGATGGAATTGGTGTCCCGTAAGCCAATCTTGCCAAGTGCAGAAGAATTAGAAGCTAATAACCGCTCGCACTCAGCTAAGTTGCGCGTGGCCAGAAAAATTCACAAGTAAGAGGAAAAAATGGTAGATAAGAAAGAAACAACCAGTCAATTCTTGCAGAATCGTATAAAAAAATTCTCACGTGTGGAGAAGGCTTTTTATCTTTCCATCGCTTTTACGGCTCTCGTTTTAGCAGTGAGCATTATCTTTATGCAGACACGACTCTTGCAAGTGCAAAGTGATTTGACAAAAATAAATGCGCAGATAGAGGAGAAGAAGACAGAGCTCGATGATGCTAAGCAGGAAGTGAATGAATTGATTCGTTCAGAGCGCTTGAAAGAAATTGCAGATAAAAAAGATTTGAAATTGAATAATGAAAATATCCGAACAGCGGAGTAAGATATGAAATGGACAGAAAAAATAACCCGATTTGCGATAAAAAATCGTAAATCTCCAGCAAAAAATCGTAGGATAGTTGGCAAGTACCTCAGCTTTGTAGCTGTTGCTCTTTTCGCCCTCTTTTTGGCCAATTTTGCTTATATTATCGCAAAAGGTAATATATTTGGTACTGACTTGGTAAAAGAGGCTAGAAAGGTTCACCAAACAACTCGAACAGTACCTGCCAAACGTGGGACGATCTATGACCGAAATGGAGTGCCTATCGCTGAAGATGCAACCTCTTATAACGTCTATGCCGTTATTGATAAAAAATACAAGTCAGCAACGGGTAAAATTCTTTATGTAGAGGATTCGCAGTTTAATAAGGTAGCTGAAGTCTTCCATAAGTATTTGGATATGGATGAAGCTTATGTGAAAGAGCAATTAGCTCAACCAAATCTAACTCAAGTTTCCTTTGGTGCAAAAGGAAATGGGATTACCTATGCCAATATGATGGCGATTAAAAAAGATTTGAAAGATGCTAGTGTGGAAGGGATTGACTTTACAACTAGCCCTAACAGAAGTTACCCAAATGGCCAATTTGCTTCTAGTTTTATTGGTTTAGCCCAACTCCATGAAAATGAGGACGGCAGTAAGAGTTTATTAGGAACCTCTGGTCTAGAGAGTTCGTTAAATACCATTCTTGCTGGGACAGACGGTATTATTACCTATGAAAAAGACCGTGTAGGAAATATCGTACCCGGTACAGAACAGGTAGCGCAGCAGACTGTAGATGGCAAGGATGTTTATACAACATTGTCTAGCCCGCTCCAATCTTTCATGGAAACTCAGATGGATGCCTTTCTAGAAAAAGTAAAAGGTAAGTATATGACCGCGACCTTGGTCAGTGCCAAGACTGGTGAAATCCTCGCTACCACCCAACGACCTACCTTTAATGCAGATACTAAGGATGGTATCACCAAAGACTTTGTTTGGCGTGATATTCTTTATCAAAGTAACTACGAACCAGGATCAACCATGAAGGTCATGACGCTAGCAGCTTCTATTGATAACAATACCTTCCCAGGTGGAGAATACTTCAATAGTAGTGAATTAAAAATAGCGGATGCGACAATTCGAGATTGGGATGTTAATGATGGTTTGACGACTGGTGGGATGATGACTTTCTTACAAGGTTTCGCTCACTCCAGTAATGTTGGAATGAGTCTACTTGAACAAAAAATGGGAGATGCTACTTGGTTGGATTATCTAAACCGCTTTAAGTTTGGGGTGCCGACCCGTTTTGGTCTGACTGATGAGTATTCAGGTCAATTGCCTGCAGATAATATTGTTAATATTGCCATGAGTGCATTTGGTCAGGGGATTTCTGTAACGCAGACCCAGATGCTACGTGCTTTTACAGCCATTGCCAATGATGGGGTTATGTTGGAGCCTAAATTTATTACGGCCTTGTATGATCCAAATGATCAAACCGTTCGTAGATCTCAAAAAGAAATTGTAGGGAATCCAGTTTCGAAAGATGCGGCTAGCCAAACTCGGACTCACATGGTCTTGGTAGGAACGGATCCTAGATATGGAACTATGTATAATCATAGTACAGGAAAAGCAACTGTCAATGTTCCAGGACAAAATGTAGCCCTCAAGTCTGGTACGGCTCAAATCGCTGACGAGAAAAATGGAGGCTACTTAGTTGGTTCGACCAATTACATTTTCTCGGTTGTGGCTATGAACCCTGCTGAAAATCCTGATTTTATCTTGTATGTAACGGTTCAACAACCTGAACATTATTCAGGTATCCAGTTGGGAGAATTTGCCAACCCAATCTTGGAGCGGGCTTCAGCTATGAAAGAATCTCTCAATCTTCAATCTCCAGCCAAGAATTTAGATAAAGTTACGACAGAGTCTTCTTATGCAATGCCTAGCATCAAGGATATTTCACCTGGTGAGTTGGCGGAAGCCTTACGCCGAAATATTGTGCAACCAATCGTTGTAGGTACTGGAACAAAGATTAAAGAATCATCTGTAGAAGAAGGAACCAATCTTGCACCAAACCAACAAGTTCTCCTTTTATCGGATAAGGTAGAAGAAATTCCAGACATGTATGGCTGGAAAAAAGAGACTGCTGAGATCTTTGCTAAATGGTTGGATATTGAGCTGGAATTTGAAGGGTCAGGTTCTGTTGTTCAGAAGCAAGATGTTCGGACTAATACAGCTATCAAAAACATTAAAAAAATTAAATTAACTTTAGGAGACTAATATGTTTATTTCCATCAGTGCTGGAATTGTGACATTTTTACTAACTTTAGTAGGAATTCCGGCCTTTATCCAATTTTATAGAAAGGCGCAAATTACAGGCCAGCAGATGCATGAGGATGTCAAACAGCACCAGGCAAAAGCTGGGACTCCTACAATGGGAGGTTTGGTTTTCTTAATTGCTTCTGTTTTAGTTGCTTTCTTTTTCGCCCTATTTAGTAATCAACTCAGCAATAATGTTGGTATGATTTTATTTATCTTGGTTCTTTATGGTTTAATCGGATTTTTGGACGACTTTCTCAAGGTCTTCCGAAAAATCAATGAGGGGCTAAATCCCAAGCAGAAATTGGCTCTTCAGCTTCTAGGTGGTGTCATTTTCTACCTTTTCTATGAGCGCGGTGGCGATATGCTTTCTGTCTTTGGTTACCAAGTGCATCTAGGGATTTTCTATATTATCTTCGCTCTTTTCTGGCTAGTCGGTTTTTCAAATGCAGTCAACTTGACAGATGGTATTGACGGTCTAGCTAGTATTTCAGTTGTGATTAGCTTGTCAGCTTATGGAGTTATTGCCTATGTGCAAGGTCAGATGGATATCCTTCTAGTGATTCTTGCCATGATTGGTGGTTTGCTTGGTTTCTTTGTCTTTAACCATAAGCCTGCTAAGGTCTTTATGGGAGATGTGGGAAGTTTGGCACTCGGTGGAATGCTGGCAGCTATCTCTATGGCCCTTCACCAAGAATGGACTCTCTTGATTATCGGAATTGTTTATGTCTTTGAAACAACTTCGGTCATGATGCAAGTCGGCTATTTCAAAATGACTGGTGGCAAACGTATTTTCCGTATGACGCCTGTGCATCACCATTTTGAACTTGGAGGATTGTCTGGTAAAGGAAATCCTTGGAGCGAGTGGAAGGTTGACTTCTTATTTTGGGGAGTGGGGCTTCTAGCAAGTCTCTTAACGTTAGCAATTTTATATTTGATGTAAGAATGGCACCCTGATGTTTCAGGGTGTTTTTGCTTTTTAAAAAATATTGGTCAATTAAAGTCAAAACCCTTGACCTTTTCTGACTAATGTAGTATATTATGAACGTAAGGTAAATGAAAGCCTTACTAGAACGCTTATTTAAAGTGAAATAGAAAGAGGTGGGTCTATGTTTAATCTAGAAATCTTCAGAAGTAAAGATAGTCTACTCCTGCTTGAAAAAGAAAAACCAGAAATAGTACGTAGAGTAGCGATTTAGCTAGTCTAAATTTTTTAAAACAAAGGTCAAAGATAGTCAATATCAGTAATCATAACTAAGTAAACAAAAAGAGGTAAAGAATATGAACAACAACTTTAATAACTTTAACAACATGGATGATTTATTTAACCAATTGATGGGTGGTATGCGAGGATACAGTTCTGAAAACCGTCGCTACTTGATTAATGGACGTGAAGTCACACCTGAGGAATTTGCTCATTATCGTGCAACGGGTCAATTTTCAGGAAATGCAGAAACTGATGGACAAATGCAACAACAGGCTTCAGGTATGAAACAAGATGGTGTCCTTGCTAAACTCGGTCGTAACTTGACAGCAGAAGCGCGTGAAGGCAAGTTGGATCCTGTTATCGGACGAAACAAGGAAATTCAAGAAACATCTGAAATCCTCTCACGTCGTACCAAAAACAATCCTGTTTTGGTTGGAGACGCAGGTGTTGGTAAGACAGCAGTTGTCGAAGGTTTAGCACAAGCTATTGTGAATGGTGATGTTCCAGCTGCTATTAAGAATAAGGAAATTATTTCCATTGATATCTCAGGCCTTGAGGCTGGGACTCAATACCGTGGTAGTTTTGAAGAAAACGTTCAAAACTTAGTCAATGAGGTCAAAGAAGCAGGGAATATTATCCTCTTCTTTGATGAAATTCACCAAATCCTTGGTGCTGGTAGCACTGGTGGAGACAGTGGTTCTAAGGGGCTCGCGGATATTCTCAAGCCAGCCCTCTCCCGTGG
>NZ_NCVN01000080.1:0-103432 GCF_002096925.1 Streptococcus mitis
TATGGAAGTCGCTTAGCTCTAGGGAGTTTAGCTCAGCTGGGAGAGCATCTGCCTTACAAGCAGAGGGTCAGCGGTTCGATCCCGTTAACTCCCATTTAAGCGGGTGTAGTTTAGTGGTAAAACTACAGCCTTCCAAGCTGTTGTCGCGAGTTCGATTCTCGTCACCCGCTTTGAACTTTGTTCAATTACCAAGTTTTTTAACTTGGGCGCGTAGCTCAGGTGGTTAGAGCGCACGCCTGATAAGCGTGAGGTCGGTGGTTCGAGTCCACTCGTGCCCATAAAGTTTGGTCCGTTGGTCAAGGGGTTAAGACACCGCCTTTTCACGGCGGTAACACGGGTTCGAATCCCGTACGGACTATTATGGAGGATTACCCAAGTCCGGCTGAAGGGAACGGTCTTGAAAACCGTCAGGCGTGTAAAAGCGTGCGTGGGTTCGAATCCCACATCCTCCTTTTGTATTAACGCGGGATGGAGCAGCTCGGTAGCTCGTCGGGCTCATAACCCGAAGGTCGTAGGTTCAAATCCTGCTCCCGCAATAAGGCTCGGTAGCTCAGTTGGTAGAGCAATGGATTGAAGCTCCATGTGTCGGCGGTTCGATTCCGTCTCGCGCCATTTATATATTTTGGAAGGGTAGCGAAGAGGCTAAACGCGGCGGACTGTAAATCCGCTCCTTCGGGTTCGGGGGTTCGAATCCCTCCCCTTCCATTTTACGGGCATAGTTTAAAGGTAGAACTAAGGTCTCCAAAACCTTCAGTGTGGGTTCAATTCCTACTGCCCGTGTTAATAGAATTATGGCGGGTGTGGTGAAGTGGTTAACACACCAGATTGTGGCTCTGGCATGCGTGGGTTCGATCCCCATCACTCGCCTATTTTATATTATTGGGGTATAGCCAAGCGGTAAGGCAAGGGACTTTGACTCCCTCATGCGTTGGTTCGAATCCAGCTACCCCAGTTACTATTTGCCGGCGTGGCGGAATTGGCAGACGCGCTGGACTCAAAATCCAGTGTCCGCAAGGACGTGCCGGTTCGACCCCGGCCGCCGGTATAGTATAAAGTTAAGGAACGTTGTAAATCTTCGTTCCTTTTTTATATTATTTTTGGTATAATGATAGTTATTCAAATTTTATTTAGATTATGAAAGTGTAGGGAAGTATGTCTCGTTCTATCGATTTATTAAAACATCGGTATTTGAAAAATATTAAAAAAAATCCTAAATTGTTTATTGGAGTTGAGTTGGAATATCCTGTTGCAAATTTAGAAGGGGATGCTACAAATGTTGAAGTTATCAAGAACTTATTCAGATATTTAGCTTCAACTTTGGATTTCACTGTAGAAAAGGTAGATGATTTTGGCAATCCTATCCAGTTAGTGGATCGGATAAGTCAGGATGCTATTTTATTTGAAGTTTCCTATACAACGATTGAGTTTGCATTTGGTAAGGCTGAAACGATACAAGAGGTTGAAGAACGTTTTAGTATTTATATGGAAGCAATCCAGAAGAAGTTAGCTGAATCAAATCATGCTATTGTTGGCTGTGGTATTCATCCCAACTGGGATAAAAATGATAATTGTCCAGTGGCTTACCCACGCTATCAGATGTTGATGGACTATTTGAATTTGAATAGAAATGTGACTAAATCAGACTTACATCAATTCCCTGAATACGGAGCGTTTATCTGTGGGAGTCAGGTACAGTTGGATGTTTCAAAGTCTAACTACTTACGGGTGATTAATGCTTTTACTCAAATTGAAGCGGCTAAGGCTTATTTATTTCCAAACTCTGAGTTTTCGGGAGCAGATTGGGATACGAAAATTTCAAGGGACATTTTCTGGGAAGACTCGATGCATGGTATCTATCCAGAGAACGTCGGTGTCAATGCTAGGCTATTTAAAGATGAGGATGATTTTTTTGATTATCTAGATCATTCTTCAATTTTTACTGCGGAACGTGATGGACAAACCTATTATTTTTATCCCATTCAGGCTAGGGACTATTTAGCTACACCTGAAATCCAAGCATATGCACTTAATGGGGATGAGATTCTTATTTATCCTCAAGAGAAAGATTTTGAAACTCATCGTAGTTATCAGTATCAAGACTTAACGACTCGAGGAACAGTTGAGTTTCGTAGTGTGTGTACTCAACCTCTAGATAGAACCTTCGCTTCAGCAGCTTTTCACTTAGGATTGTTGGTTAATTTAGATAAGTTAGAAGCTTACTTAAGTACAGCACCTTTTTTTACAGCATTTGGCCGAAATTATAAGTTTTTAAGACGACAATTTTCTAAGAAAAAGCTTACAGATGAGGAGAAAACTGCGATTATAGAGTTTTCAAAAGACTTACTCCTGCTAGCTGAGGAAGGACTAGAGATGAGAAATAAGCAAGAAATGACCTATTTACAGCCTTTGAGAGAAGAATTGAGCCTATAATTTCTCTTATAAAAGGAGAATTTTCTGAAAAATCATGATATAATGGATGAGACTATAGATAAAGGATAGAGAGTAATGACATTAGTTTATCAATCAACGCGTGATGCCAACAATACAGTAACTGCCAGCCAAGCTATTTTGCAAGGTTTAGCGACGGACGGTGGTTTGTTTACACCGCTTACTTATCCAAAGGTAGATTTGGACTTTGACAAATTGAAAGATGCTTCTTATCAGGAAGTTGCTAAGTTAGTTTTGTCAGCATTTTTAGATGATTTTACTACAGAGGAATTAGACTACTGTATCAACAATGCCTACGATAGCAAGTTTGATACTCCAGCTATAGCGCCTTTAGTGAAATTAGACGGGCAATACAACTTGGAACTGTTCCATGGTTCAACGATTGCCTTCAAGGATATGGCTCTGTCAATCTTGCCTTACTTTATGACGACTGCTGCTGAGAAGCATGGCTTGGAGAACAAAATCGTCATTTTGACAGCGACATCTGGTGATACAGGGAAAGCTGCTATGGCAGGATTTGCAGATGTACCCGGTACTGAGATTATCGTCTTTTATCCCAAAGACGGTGTCAGCAAGGTACAAGAGTTGCAAATGACCACTCAGACTGGCGACAATACTCATGTTATCGCTATTGATGGTAACTTTGACGATGCGCAAACAAATGTGAAGCACATGTTTAACGACGTAGTTCTTCGTGAAAGATTAGCGGCTAACAAGTTGCAATTTTCATCTGCAAACTCTATGAATATTGGTCGTTTGGTGCCACAGATTGTTTATTATGTTTATGCCTATGCTCAGTTGGTTAAGACTGGTGAGATTGTGGCTGGTGAACAGATCAACTTTACCGTACCAACAGGAAATTTTGGAAATATCTTGGCTGCCTTTTATGCTAAGCAAATTGGTCTACCAGTTGGCAAATTAATCTGTGCTTCAAATGACAACAATGTTTTGACAGACTTTTTCAAGACACGTGTTTACGACAAGAAACGTGAGTTTAAAGTGACTACTAGTCCATCTATGGATATTTTGGTATCTTCAAACTTGGAGCGTTTGATTTTCCATCTTTTAGGTAATGATGCGGTTAAAACAGCTGAACTTATGAATGCCTTGAACAAGCAAGGACAATATGAGTTGACAGACTTTGATGCAGAGATTTTGGACCTCTTTGCAGCTGAATATGCGACTGAGGAAGAAACGGCAGCAGAAATCAAGCGTGTTTATGAGGCAGATTCTTATATCGAGGATCCACATACGGCGGTTGCCTCGGCAGTTTATAAGAAATACCAAGCGGCTACTGGCGATGTTACCAAGACAGTGATTGCTTCAACAGCTAGTCCATACAAGTTCCCAGTGGTTGCAGTAGAGGCTGTGACAGGGAAATCTGGTTTGACAGACTTTGAAGCCTTGGCTCAATTACATGACATTTCAGGAGTGGCAGTGCCACCAGCAGTTGATGGCCTTGAAACAGCTCCAGTTCGTCATAAAACAACAGTGGCAGCTGCTGATATGCAAGCAGCGGTTGAGGCTTATCTAGGACTTTAAGACAGAGGGAGTAAACTCGGTTGGGAAACCAACTGAGTTTCTTTTCATCAGGAGGAAGGATTGTTTAAGAAAAATAAAGACATTCTTAATATTGCCTTGCCAGCTATGGGTGAAAACTTTTTGCAGATGCTCATGGGAATGGTGGACAGTTATTTGGTTGCTCATTTAGGATTGATAGCCATTTCGGGTGTATCAGTAGCTGGTAATATTATCACGATTTATCAAGCGATTTTCATTGCTCTAGGGGCAGCTATTTCTAGTGTTATTTCAAAAAGTTTGGGGCAGAAGGATCAGTCAAAGCTAGCCTATCATGTGACTGAAGCCTTGAAAATTACTTTACTATTAAGTTTCCTTTTAGGAGTTTTATCTATCTTTGCTGGGCAAGAGATGATAGGACTTTTGGGAACTGAGCAGGCTGTGGCTGAGAGTGGTGGACTGTATCTATCCTTGGTAGGCGGATCGATTGTTCTTTTGGGCTTGATGACGAGTTTGGGAGCCTTGATTCGTGCAACGCATAATCCACGTCTGCCTCTTTATGTTAGTCTCTTGTCAAATGCCTTGAATATTCTCTTTTCCAGTCTAGCTATTTTTGTTCTGGATATGGGGATAGCTGGTGTTGCTTGGGGGACTATTCTGTCCCGTTTGGTTGGTCTTGTGATTTTATGGTCGCAATTAAAGTTGCCTTTTGAGAAACCGACTTTTGGTTTAGATAAGGAACTATTGACCTTAGCTTTGCCAGCAGCTGGAGAGCGGCTTATGATGCGGGCTGGAGATGTAGTAATCATTGCCTTGGTTGTGTATTTCGGGACAGAGGCAGTGGCTGGAAATGCAGTCGGAGAAGTCTTGACCCAGTTTAACTATATGCCTGCCTTTGGCGTCGCTACGGCAACGGTCATGCTGGTGGCCCGAGCAGTTGGGGAGGATAATTGGAAAAGAGTCGCTAGTTTGAGCAAGCAAACCTTTTGGCTTTCTCTGCTTCTCATGTTACCCTTGACCTTCAGTATCTATGCTTTGGGTATACCACTAACTCATCTATATACGACTGATTCTCTAGCGGTGGAGGCTAGTGTTCTAGTGACACTTTTTTCACTACTTGGTACTCCTATGACGATAGGAACAGTCATCTATACAGCAGTCTGGCAGGGTTTGGGCAATGCTCGGCTTCCCTTTTATGCGACAAGTATAGGAATGTGGTGTATCCGCATTGGAACAGGATATCTGATGGGGATTGTGCTTGGTTGGGGTTTGCCCGGTATTTGGGCCGGAACCCTTTTGGATAATGGTTTTCGTTGGTTATTTCTACGTTACCGTTACCAGCGCTATATGAGCTTGAAAGGATAGGAAATGCAAAAAACAGCTTTTATTTGGGATTTAGACGGGACTTTATTGGACTCTTATGAAGCGATTTTATCAGGGATTGAGGAAACTTTTGCTCAGTTTTCTATTCCTTATGATAAGGAGCAGGTGAGAGAGTTTATCCTCAAGTATTCTGTGCAGGATTTACTTGTGCAGGTGGCGGAAGAGAGAAAGCTGGATGTGGAAATGCTAAATCAGGTGCGTGCCCAGAGTTTGGCTGAGAAGAATGCTCAGGTAGTTTTGATGCCAGGTGCGCGTGATGTGCTAGCTTGGGCAGAGGAATCAGGAATTCAGCAGTTTGTTTACACTCATAAGGGAGACAATGCTCGTACCATTCTCAGAGACTTGGGTTTGGAATCTTATTTTACAGAGATTTTAACCAGTCAGAGTGGTTTTGTGCGGAAGCCAAGTCCAGAAGCGGCTAACTATCTGTTAGGCAAGTATCAGTTGGATTCTGAGAAGACCTATTATATAGGGGATCGGACTCTGGATGTGGAATTTGCCCAGAATAGTGGGATTCAAAGTATCAACTTTTTAGAGTCGACTTATGAAGGAAATCATAGGATTCAAGGGTTAGCAGATATTCCTTATATTTTTGGGGATTGGGAACGATAAGATTGTGTCAGTTTTGTGACAGAGACCTAACAAACTATTTCAAGTAACCAAGTTTGTTACAAGGAATAGACAGTTCTGTTAAATAGGCCCGAGAGGGCTTTTTTTCTGCATTTTTTGTGTTATGATAGACAGGTACTCATTTGAAAGGAATAGGAAAGAATGAAGAAAAGAATATTATTAGCTTCAACAGTAGCCTTGTCATTTGCCCCAGTATTGGCAACTCAAGCAGAAGAAGTTCTTTGGACTGCACGTAGTGTTGAGCAAATCCAAAACGATTTGACTAAAACGGACAACAAAACAAGTTATACCGTTCAGTATGGTGATACCTTGAGCACCATTGCAGAAGCCTTGGGTGTAGATGTCACAGTTCTTGCGAATTTGAATAAAATCACTAATATGGACTTGATTTTCCCAGAAACTGTTTTGACAACGACCGTCAATGAAGCAGAAGAAGTAACAGAAGTTGAAATCCAAACACCTCAAGCGGCTTCTAGTGAAGAGGTGACAACTGCGACAGCAGATTTGACAACCAATCAAGTGACCGTAGATGATCAAACTGTTCAGGTTGCAGACCTTTCTCAACCGATTGCAGAAGCGCCAAAAGCGGTAGAAACTACAAGTACAAAAGAAGTAGCAACAAATTCAGAAGTTGCAGAGACAGTTGCTACTGCAGAAGAAGTAGCACCATCTACAAATACTTCAACGTCAGAGGAGCAAACAGCCGAAACAAGTAGTGCAGTTGCAGAAGCAGCTCCTCAGGCAACGACTTCAGCTGAGAAAAATGAAACTCAAGCAAGCCCACAAGATGTTTCAACAGTGGAAGAAACTACAACTCCAACAGAAGAAACAGCAATCGAAACAACTGCAACAAGTTCAGAAGAATTAAAAGAAGCCTCATCAAATGAAGCTACAACAGCAGTTTCTACTTATCAACCAGAAGAGAAGAAAACAGTTTCAACAACTTACGCAGCTCCAGCAGCGCCCGATTATGCTGGACTTGCGGTAGCGAAATCTGAAAATGCAGGCCTTCAACCACAAACAGCGGCCTTTAAAGAAGAAATTGCTAACTTGTTTGGCATCACATCCTTTAGTGGTTACCGTCCAGGAGACAGTGGAGATCACGGAAAAGGTTTGGCTATCGACTTTATGGTACCAGAAAGCTCAGAATTAGGGGATAAGATTGCGGAATACGCTATTCAAAATATGGCTAGTCGTGGTATTAGTTATATCATCTGGAAACAACGTTTCTATGCTTCATTCGATAGCAAATATGGACCAGCTAATACTTGGAATTCAATGCCAGACCGTGGTAGCGTAACAGAGAATCACTATGATCACGTTCACGTTTCAATGAATGGATAAATCAGACTTTGTAATATCATTTTAACGAATGAGATCTAGCTTTCGTGATAGGAAGTAAGTCTCGTTCGTTTTTTCTTTGTCATACTCTTCGAAAATCTCTTCAAACCACGTCAGTTTTATCTGCAACCTCAAAGCTGTGCTTTGAACAACCTACGGATAGCTTCCTAGTTAGCTCTTTGATTTTCATTGAGTATCAATATGAATGGAAAATGGAAGTTACCATTTTGTAATGATTGAAGCAACATTCTTGCAATCTATTTTATTTTATAATATAATTGATTAGTCAACTATTGATTAATCAATAGAAAGGAGAAAGAAATGATAGAGATTCAGGATTTACTTTATCAACTCCGCTTGTCTGAGCAAGCGAGCACACAATTGTTTGAAAAAAGGCTTGGGATTAGTTTGACAAGGTATCAGATTTTACTGTTTTTGCTGGAATATTCCCCTTGTAACCAAATAGCGGTTCAGGAGCGTTTGAAGATTGATCAGGCTGCTTTAACACGACATTTCAAGATTTTGGAAAAGGAAGGTTTGGTGGAGCGTCATCGTAATCCTGAAAATCAGCGGGAAGTGTTGGTAGAGGCTACGAAGTATGCCAAGGAGCAGTTAGTGGTGAATCCACCTCTGCAACATATCAAGGTCAAGGAAGAGATGGAAAGTATCTTAACAGAGTCTGAAAGAACAGAACTCAGCCGTTTATTAAACAAATTGGTTTTGGGTATTGAAAATATAGAAATTTAAGGAGAAAAATATGTCAATTATGACAATCATTTTAGCAACGATCGTTGCTTTGGAGCATTTTTACATTTTTTATTTGGAAAGTATTGCTACGCAATCAGATGCGACTAGTCGTGTCTTTAACATGAAAAAGGAAGAATTGGTTCGTCCGTCGGTAAGTTCATTGTTCAAAAATCAAGGAATTTATAATGCCTTGCTAGGTATCTTTCTCTTGTATGGGATTTATTTCTCACAGAATTTAGAAATTGTGACTATTTTTGTCTTATTTGTGATTGGTGCTGCGGCTTATGGCTCTTTAACAGCAGATAAGAAAATTATTTTGAAGCAAGGTGGACCAGCTATTTTGGCCTTGATTAGTATTTTATTCTTTAAATAAGCTCATACTCTTCGAAAATCTCTTCAAACCATGTCAGCGTCGCCTTGCCGTAGGTATGGTTACTGACTTCGTCAGTTCTATCCACAACCTCAAAACAGTGTTTTGAGCTGACTTCGTCAGTCTTATCTACAACCTCAAAGCAGTGCTTTGAGCAACCTGTGGCTAGCTTCCTAGTTTGCTCTTTGATTTTCATTGAGTATCAGAGGCCAATTCTAGTCTCGCTAGTCCTTTTCACTCCAGAATAAGGGAAATATGTTATACTTGTTTTTAAGAAAAGAGTCTCATTGAATTGGTTATAAGGAGCTATAAATGAAAGTATTAGTGACAGGTTTTGAGCCCTTTGGAGGGGAAAAGGTCAATCCAGCCTTGGAGGCTATTAAAGGTTTACCATCTGAAATCCATGGTGCTGAGGTTTGTTGGCTAGAAGTACCGACAGTCTTTCACAAATCGGCCCAAGTATTGGAAGAAGAGATGGATCGTTATCAACCTGACTTTATCCTTTGTATCGGCCAAGCAGGTGGAAGAACCAGCTTGACACCTGAGCGAGTGGCTATTAATCAAGATGATGCACGGATTCCTGATAATGAAGGAAATCAACCGATTGATCTTCCTATTCGTCCAGATGGGGCCTCGGCCTATTTTAGTAGTTTACCGATTAAAGCGATGGTCCAAGCTATAAAAAAAGAGGGATTACCGGCCTCTGTTTCCAATACGGCAGGGACTTTTGTCTGCAATCATTTGATGTATCAGGCCCTCTATTTGGTAGAAAAAAAATTTCCACATGTTAAGGCAGGTTTTATGCATATTCCTTATATGATGGAACAGGTGGTGAATCGGCCTACCACTCCAGCTATGAGTTTAGTGGATATTAGGCGAGGGCTAGAAGCGGCAATCGGCGCCATTATAGAACATGGAGATCAGGATCTCAAGTTGGTGGGCGGAGAAACTCATTGATAGAAAAAAGCTTGAGGGGTCACCTTCAAGCTTTTGGACGTTTTCGAGCCAGTACTGCTCTGTAGAAAATTATTTTATTGATTTGAATATAGGGTAGGAGTGAGAAACTAGCAATTCCAAAGGTAATCCAATTGAGGAAGTACCAAGGAAGGAGTTGTAAGTCTAGGACAAAGCGTTGAAATTTGTAGCCTTTCATCAGGAAACGGCTAGTTTTGAGGATTTGTCCTGGTCTGGCTTGCCCTAAGTTTAGGGTGTCACAGAGGAGAAATTCTACCTGCGAATAAGCATAGTATTGTGGAATATAGAGACTATTTCCTACAATCATCAAGAGGATACTTGCTAGAAAGTAAAGACCAAAGGTCATGAGGAAGTGCTCAGTTTCAACTGACGTGAGATCCAGATTAGGAAATTCAGGATGGATGGCAACGAATTTCTTTGCTAGAAAGCTACTATAAAAGAGGAAGTAAATCCCAAGTAAACTAGGAATGCTCCATAAGAAGAGGTAGAAACGTTTGAGAAGAAGAGTCAAAAAGGTTTGTGAAAAGTGTTCTTCGTTAAAGAGAGTAAGACTATTTTTGACGGATAGTTCTGTATCAGGATTCTTGATGAGTTTAAGTGTTGTGTAGACGGAACTGGTTAGAAGTATTGTTCCGATAAAGGAAACCAATAGTGGAAAAAGGTAGGCTTTAGTTACATGGCCAAGCACACTTAAAAAGGATTGCTCTAAAATAGCCTCGTTAATGCGCTCTAAGGGATTGAGGAAACCAGACAAGATGACCAGCATGCTAGGTAAGAGATAGACGAGAAAGAGGCGGGGATTTTCAGCTTGGAATTGTCTAGCCTGCAGACGAATGGTTTTTAAATCAATTTTTGGGTATTTCATTCTCTCATTATACCATAGTTCGTGACAGTTCCTACTTTTTTTGATAAAATCATACAGTATGCCCTTGGGCACAAAGTATGAACTGGGACTGTTTTTCCCAGCTTCGGAGGTAAAAAATGTCAGATTCACCAATCAAATATCGTTTGATTAAGAAAGAAAAACACACGGGAGCTCGTCTGGGAGAAATTATCACTCCCCACGGAACCTTCCCGACACCTATGTTTATGCCAGTTGGGACACAAGCTACTGTCAAAACTCAGTCGCCTGAAGAATTGAAGGAGATGGGTTCGGGAATTATCCTGTCAAACACCTATCATCTTTGGCTTCGCCCTGGAGATGAACTCATCGCACGCGCAGGTGGTCTCCACAAATTCATGAATTGGGATCAACCTATTTTGACGGACAGTGGTGGTTTCCAGGTTTATTCCTTAGCAGATAGCCGTAATATCACAGAAGAAGGAGTAACCTTTAAAAACCATCTCAATGGTTCTAAGATGTTCTTGTCCCCAGAAAAAGCCATTTCTATTCAGAATAATTTGGGCTCAGACATCATGATGTCCTTTGACGAATGTCCTCAGTTTTATCAACCTTACGACTACGTTAAGAAATCAATCGAGCGTACCAGCCGTTGGGCTGAGCGTGGTTTGAAGGCTCATCGTCGTCCGCATGACCAAGGGTTATTTGGGATTGTGCAGGGGGCTGGATTTGAAGACCTTCGTCGACAATCGGCTCATGACCTTGTCAGCATGGACTTCCCAGGCTACTCTATCGGTGGTTTGGCAGTGGGAGAAACCCACGAAGAGATGAATGCTGTCTTGGACTTCACAACCCAACTGCTTCCTGAAAATAAACCTCGTTATCTGATGGGTGTGGGAGCGCCAGATAGCTTGATTGATGGGGTGATTCGTGGGGTGGATATGTTTGACTGTGTCTTGCCGACTCGTATCGCTCGTAACGGAACTTGTATGACCAGTCAAGGTCGTTTGGTTGTCAAAAATGCTCAGTTTGCTGAGGACTTTACGCCACTGGATCCTGAGTGTGATTGCTACACATGTAAGAACTATACACGCGCTTATCTTCGTCACCTGCTCAAGGCTGATGAAACCTTTGGTATCCGCTTGACTAGCTACCACAATCTTTACTTCTTGCTTAACCTGATGAAGCAAGTGCGACAAGCCATCATGGATGACAATCTCTTGGAATTCCGTGAGTATTTTGTTGAAAAATATGGCTATAATAAGTCAGGACGCAATTTCTAAAATGGAATTGATATAAGCTAAAAATCCTAAGTTTTCTCTTGGGATTTTTCTTCTTTTTTTGATAGAATAAAGTGTATAATGAAAGGGAGAATAAACTCGTATGCGCATTAAATGGTTTTCCTTGATTAGGATTACAGGTTTACTACTGGTACTCTTGTATCATTTCTTTCAGACTATCTTTCCTGGAGGATTTTTCGGGGTAGATGTCTTTTTCACGTTTTCAGGCTTCCTGATTACGGCTCTACTCATCGAAGAATTTTCTAAAAATCATGAAATTGATTTGGTTGGATTTTTTAGGAGACGCTTTTATCGTATTGTGCCACCTGTGGTTTTGATGGTCTTGGTAACCATGCCCTTTACTTTTCTAGTTCGGCAAGATTATGTGGCTGGAATTGGGGGTCAGATTGCGGGTGTCTTAGGCTTCATGACCAACTTCTATGAACTGCTAACAGGTGGGAGTTATGAATCTCAGTTCATTCCTCATTTGTTTGTTCATAATTGGAGCTTGGCTGTTGAGGTTCACTACTATATCCTCTGGGGATTGGCAGTTTGGTTCTTATCTAAGCAGGCTAAATCAAATGGTCAGTTGAGAGGAATGGTCTTTCTCTTATCTGCTGTTGCCTTCTTGATCAGCTTCTTCTCCATGTTTATTGGTAGTTTTCTAGTAACCTCTTATTCCTCTGTTTACTTCTCCAGTTTAACTCATGTCTATCCATTCTTTTTGGGAAGTGTGTTAGCAACTATCGTAGGCGTTCGTCAGACGACTTCCCTAGTTAAGCAATTGGATAAAATCTGGGATTTACGCAAGACCCTTTTAGTTTTTGGGGGAGGTTTTGGCTTCTTACTCATTTTGACCTTCTTTGTCAAATTTACCTATCTCTTTGCCTATCTTATGGGCTTCTTGCTTGCCAGCCTTGCAGCCATTGCTATGATTCTGGCGGCGCGTGTCTTACATGAAAAGACTCCTCATATACAGGAACCAAAGATTATTAGCTTTTTAGCAGATACTAGCTATGCAGTTTATCTCTTCCATTGGCCTTTCTATATCATTTTTTCACAGTTGACATCAAATCTTCTTGCTGTGTTATTAACTTTGATTTTTTCTTATGGATTCGCCAGCCTATCATTTTATGTGTTGGAACCTTGGATTGCAGGAAAGAACACACCTGTTTTACAAACCCTTCGTCCTCTTCCTCATATTCACACAATCCTTGCAGCAAGTACAGGAATCTTGGCCTTCATTGTCTTCTTAGTAACTCTGTTGGCACCACAAGTGGGAGCTTTTGAGACAGACTTAACTGTCAATGGCTTGAAGCAAGCTGCAACAAATATTAACCAGACCAAGGTAATGACAGAACGAGCAGAAGCTGATAGTTTAGGAATTGCTGATGGCACTATGTTAATTGGTGATTCGGTAGCACTAAGAGCTAATACAGCGTTGCAGACAGCCCTTCCAGGGGCACAGATTAATGCACAAGTCAGCAGAACAACCAAGACCGCCAACGAAATCATGCTCAACAATAGCCAGAATAAATTTCTACCAAAGATGGTGGTTATTGCAACAGGGGTAAATAATCCTGAAAATTATAAGGAAGATTGGGATAGTATCGTGAAAAATCTTCCTAAGGGGCACCATATGGTTTTAGTGACTCCTTATGAAGGAGATAAGACAAAAGAGACCTATGCAATCGTTGAGAAGGCGGCTGCCTATATGAGAGAATTGGCAGAGAAGACTCCTTACATCACGATAGCAGATTGGAATCAAGCTGCTAAGGAACATCCAGAAATTTGGACTGGGACAGACCAAGTCCATTTTGGAAGTGACAATAGTAAAATTGAAGCAGGAGCTAAATTGTATGCAGATACCATTGCTGCAGCCTTGCAAACAGCTCAAGACAAGCCGGTCAAATCAAAATAACTTGTATTAAAAAGAGAAGAGTTGGAGAAATCCAGCTCTTTTAAAATATCTCTAGAAAACAGGTCTATACCATTTACAAATGAATCAGAAAGGTTTATAATATAATTGACATAATAAATATCAAAAGTAATCTTTTAAGGAGGTCATTATTATGCCTAATTACGTTAAAGCGGATCAGTTTTTCTATCCATTTGGCATTCGTCGCGGTGGGTACTTAGAACTTGTTGATGGCAAATTTGGGAAACATGTGGATCAAATTCCTGAAGGAGCAGAGGTTCTTGACTATACTGGTTATAGCATTGCACCAGGTCTTGTGGATACTCATATTCATGGATATGCAGGTGTAGATGTGATGGACAACAACATTGAAGGTACATTGCATACTATGAGTGAAGGACTTCTTAGTACCGGTGTTACCAGTTTCTTGCCCACAACTTTAACAGCCACTTATGAGCAATTGCTTGCAGTCACTGAAAATCTTGGAAACCATTATAAAGAAGCAACAGGTGCTAAGATTCGTGGGATTTATTATGAAGGTCCATATTTCACAGAAACTTTTAAGGGGGCACAAAATCCAACTTATATGAGAGACCCGGGTGTTGAGGAGTTTCATTCTTGGCAGGATGCTGCAAAAGGGATGCTAAATAAAATCGCTATTGCACCAGAACGTGATGGAGTGGAAGATTTTGTACGTACTATTACAGGTGAAGGTGTGACAGTTGCACTTGGACACTCAGATGCGACATTTGAACAAGCTAAGAAGGCAGTTGATGCTGGAGCTAGTGTATGGGTACATGCCTATAATGGGATGCGTGGTTTAACACACCGCGAACTAGGTATGGTAGGAGCTATGTATGAGCTCCCACATACTTACGCAGAATTGATCTGTGATGGTTATCACGTAGATCCAAAAGCTTGTGAGATTTTACTTAAGCAAAAGGGGACAGAAAACATCGCTCTTATTACGGACTGTATGACAGCTGGTGGGCTTGAAGACGGTGACTATATGTTGGGAGAATTCCCTGTTGTAGTAGCAAATGGAACTGCACGTCTCAAATCTACTGGTAATTTGGCAGGTTCTATCCTCAAACTTAAAGATGGTATGAGAAATGTTGTCGAATGGGGAATTGCGAATCCGCATGAAGCAGTCATGATGGCCAGCTTCAACCCAGCAAAATCTGTTCACATTGACGATGTCTGTGGCCAAATCCGCGAAGGATATGATGCAGACTTTATCGTATTAGATAAAGATTTGGAATTGGTAGCAACCTATCTAGATGGTGTGAAACGTTATCAAGCATAAGAGAGAAAGCAGGAGTTAGTGACTGATTTCTTTTCAGGTTTTATAAAGAATAAATTGCACCCCAAAAGTTAGATTTTTTCCGCCTAACTTTCGGGGTGTTTTCGTTATGTGTAAAACAGAACTAAATTCTCTAGATAAACTATTCATCTAACTTTTTGGGGAGGGAGTACTGTTTGGAAGATTTTTTAATTTCCCTAGGTAAATATCCTTAAATGAGGAGTAAGGATATACATAAGAAAATTCTTTGTTGTCTTGAAGTGGCTTCCTTTTGTCTTTAGAAAATACCTCTAAATATGGTAAAATAGTAGGAGAATAATGTGAGGAAAATGAATGTCAAATAGTTTTGAAATTTTGATGAATCAATTGGGGATGCCTGCTGAAATGAGACAGGCTCCTGCTTTAGCACAGGCCGATATTGAGCGAGTTGTGGTTCATAAAATTAGTAAGGTATGGGAGTTTCATTTCGTATTTTCTAATATTTTACCGATTGAAATCTTTTTAGAATTAAAGAAAGGTTTGAGCGAAGAATTTTCTAAGACAGGCAATAAAGCTGTTTTCGAAATCAAGGCTCGGTCTCAAGAATTTTCAAATCAGCTCTTACAGGCCTATTATAGAGAGGCTTTTTCTGAAGGTCCGTGTTCGAGTCAAGGTTTTAAGTCCCTTTATCAAAATTTGCAAGTTCGTGCGGAGGGGAACCAACTCTTTATTGAAGGTTCCGAGGCGATTGATAAGGAACACTTTAAGAAGAATCACCTTCCTAATTTAGCGAAACAACTTGAAAAATTTGGATTTCCAACTTTTAACTGTCAAGTAGAGAAGAATGATATGCTGACTCATGAGCAGGAAGAAGCCTTTCAAGCTGAAAATGAGCAGATTGTTCAAGCGGCCAATGAGGAAGCGCTCCGTGCTATGGAACAACTAGAACAGATGGCACCTCCTCCAGCGGAAGAGAAACCATCCTTTGATTTTCAAGCTAAAAAAGCTGCAGCTAAACCCAAGCTGGATAAGGCAGAGATTACTCCTATGATCGAAGTGACGACGGAGGAAAATCGTCTGGTCTTTGAAGGGGTTGTTTTTGATGTGGAGCAAAAAGTGACCAGAACAGGGCGTGTTTTGATCAACTTTAAAATGACTGACTACACTTCAAGTTTTTCTATGCAAAAGTGGGTTAAGAACGAGGAAGAGGCCCAGAAGTTTGATCTCATCAAGAAGAATTCTTGGCTCCGAGTGCGTGGGAATGTGGAGATGAATAACTTCACACGTGATTTGACTATGAACGTACAGGATGTGCAGGAAGTTGTTCACTATGAGCGGAAGGATTTGATGCCAGAAGGAGAGCGTCGAGTTGAGTTTCATGCTCATACTAACATGTCGACTATGGATGCTCTGCCAGAGGTCGAAGAAATCGTTGCGACAGCTGCTAAGTGGGGACACAAGGCGGTTGCCATCACGGACCATGGGAATGTCCAGTCCTTCCCACACGGCTATAAGGCTGCTAAGAAAGCGGGAATCCAGCTAATCTATGGAATGGAAGCCAATATCGTGGAGGACCGTGTCCCTATCGTCTATAACGAAGTGGAGATGGACTTGTCAGAAGCGACCTACGTGGTCTTTGACGTGGAAACGACAGGACTTTCAGCTATCTATAATGACTTGATTCAGGTTGCAGCTTCTAAGATGTACAAGGGGAATGTCATTGCTGAATTTGATGAATTTATCAATCCTGGGCATCCCTTGTCAGCTTTTACTACTGAGTTGACTGGAATTACAGATGATCATGTCAAAAATGCCAAGCCACTGGAACAAGTTTTGCAAGAATTCCAAGAATTTTGTAAGGATACGGTCCTAGTCGCCCACAATGCCACCTTTGACGTTGGCTTTATGAATGCCAACTATGAACGTCATGGTCTGCCAAAGATTAGTCAGCCAGTTATTGATACGCTCGAGTTTGCTAGAAATCTCTATCCTGAGTATAAACGTCATGGTTTGGGGCCTTTGACCAAGCGTTTTGGTGTGGCTTTGGAACATCACCACATGGCCAATTACGATGCGGAAGCTACTGGTCGTCTGCTTTTCATCTTTATCAAAGAGGTAGCAGAAAAACATGGTGTGACGGATTTAGCTAGACTCAATATTGATTTGGTTAGTCCAGATTCTTATAAAAAAGCTCGAATCAAGCATGCGACCATTTATGTCAAGAATCAGGTAGGTCTAAAAAATATCTTTAAGTTGGTTTCTTTGTCCAATACCAAATACTTTGAAGGGGTGCCACGAATTCCGAGAACGGTTCTAGATGCCCATCGGGAGGGCTTGATTTTAGGCTCAGCCTGTGCAGAAGGTGAAGTTTTTGATGCAGTCGTTTCCCAGGGCGTGGATGCGGCGGTTGAGGTGGCCAAGTATTATGACTTTATCGAGGTCATGCCACCAGCTATCTATGCTCCCTTGATTGCCAAGGAGCAGGTTAAGGATATGGAAGAACTCCAGACCATTATCAAAAGTTTGATAGAGGTTGGAGAACGCCTTGGTAAGCCCGTTTTGGCTACGGGAAATGTCCACTATATCGAACCAGAAGAAGAAATTTACCGTGAAATTATTGTCCGTAGTTTGGGACAGGGAGCTATGGTTAACCGAACTATCGGTCATGGGGAACATGCCCAACCAGCTCCTCTTCCGAAGGCTCATTTTCGAACAACCAATGAGATGTTGGATGAATTTGCCTTCTTGGGAGAGGAATTAGCTCGGAAATTGGTTATTGAAAACACCAATGCCTTGGCAGATATCTTTGAACCTGTTGAGGTAGTTAAGGGTGACTTGTATACGCCTTTCATTGACAAGGCTGAAGAAACAGTTGCTGAGTTGACCTATAAGAAAGCTTTTGAGATTTATGGAAATCCGCTGCCAGATATTGTTGATTTGCGGATTGAAAAAGAATTGACTTCCATTCTGGGGAATGGATTTGCTGTGATTTATCTGGCTTCCCAGATGTTGGTGCAACGTTCTAATGAACGGGGTTACTTGGTTGGTTCTCGTGGATCTGTCGGATCTAGTTTTGTTGCGACCATGATTGGGATTACAGAGGTCAATCCTCTCTCTCCTCACTATGTCTGTGGTCAGTGTCAGTACAGTGAGTTTATCACCGATGGATCTTACGGTTCAGGTTTTGATATGCCCAATAAGGACTGTCCTAAATGTGGTCATAAACTCAGTAAAAACGGACAGGATATTCCTTTCGAGACCTTCCTTGGTTTTGATGGGGACAAGGTTCCCGATATTGACTTGAACTTCTCGGGAGAAGATCAGCCTAGTGCTCACTTGGATGTGCGTGATATCTTTGGTGAAGAATATGCCTTCCGTGCAGGAACGGTTGGTACGGTGGCTGCCAAGACTGCCTATGGTTTTGTCAAGGGCTATGAGCGAGATTATGGCAAGTTTTATCGTGATGCAGAGGTGGAACGCCTCGCTCAAGGTGCGGCTGGTGTCAAGCGGACAACAGGACAACACCCGGGGGGGATCGTTGTTATTCCTAACTACATGGATGTCTACGACTTTACGCCTGTCCAATATCCAGCAGATGACGTGACAGCTGAATGGCAGACCACTCACTTTAACTTCCATGATATCGACGAGAACGTCCTCAAACTCGATGTACTGGGACATGATGATCCGACCATGATTCGAAAACTTCAGGACTTGTCTGGTATTGATCCTAATGAAATCCCTATGGATGACGAAGGCGTGATGGCCCTCTTTTCTGGGACTGATGTGCTAGGTGTGACTCCTGAACAAATCGGAACTCCGACAGGCATGCTGGGGATTCCAGAGTTTGGGACCAACTTTGTACGTGGGATGGTAGATGAGACGCATCCGACGACTTTTGCGGAGTTACTTCAGCTCTCAGGTCTGTCCCACGGTACCGACGTTTGGCTGGGCAATGCCCAAGATTTGATTAAGCAAGGGATTGCTGACCTATCAACCGTTATCGGTTGTCGGGACGACATCATGGTTTATCTCATGCATGCTGGTCTCGAACCTAAGATGGCCTTTACCATCATGGAACGGGTACGTAAGGGCTTGTGGCTCAAGATTTCCGAAGAGGAGCGGAATGGCTATATCGAAGCTATGAAGGCTAATAAGGTGCCAGAGTGGTATATCGAGTCTTGTGGGAAAATTAAGTACATGTTCCCTAAAGCCCATGCGGCAGCCTACGTTATGATGGCCTTGCGTGTAGCTTACTTCAAGGTTCACCATCCGATTTATTATTATTGTGCTTACTTCTCAATCCGTGCTAAGGCTTTTGATATCAAGACCATGGGTGCGGGCTTGGATGCCATCAAGCGTAGAATGGAAGAAATCTCTGAAAAGCGGAAGAACAATGAAGCTTCTAATGTGGAAATCGATCTCTATACAACACTTGAGATTGTCAATGAGATGTGGGAGCGTGGTTTCAAGTTTGGGAAGTTAGACCTTTACCGTAGTGATGCGACTGAATTCATCATTGACGGAGATACACTGATTCCACCATTTGTAGCAATGGATGGTCTGGGAGAGAACGTTGCTAAGCAGTTGGTGCGAGCGCGTGAAGAGGGAGAATTCCTCTCTAAAACAGAACTACGCAAGCGTGGTGGACTCTCATCAACCTTGGTTGAAAAAATGGATGAAATGGGAATTCTGGGCAATATGCCAGAGGATAATCAGTTGAGTTTGTTTGATGAGTTGTTTTAAGGTCTTGGAGGAAAAAAGATGAAACTAAGAATTTTTGCGGAAGATAAGCCGGCTGAGAAAGTATTTGAATATCAATTAGAAATTGCTGATCAGACAATTCTTCTATCAACAGCACTCTTGTCAGGTTCCATTGCTTTAGCAGGATTATTCTCTGCTTTGAAAGAAAAATAAACAAAAAGAAAAGGAAGAATAAAATGGTTTTACCAAATTTTAAAGAAAATCTAGAAAAATATGCAAAATTATTGGTTGCGAACGGTATCAACGTGCAACCTGGTCACACTTTGGCTCTCTCTATCGATGTGGAGCAACGTGAGTTGGCTCACTTAATCGTCAAAGAAGCTTATGCTTTGGGTGCGCATGAGGTTATTGTTCAGTGGACAGATGATGTGATTAACCGTGAGAAATTCCTCCATGCGCCGATGGAGCGTTTGGACAATGTGCCAGAATATAAGATTGCTGAGATGAACTATCTTTTGGAAAACAAGGCTAGCCGTCTTGGAGTTCGTTCATCTGATCCAGGTGCTTTGAACGGTGTGGATGCTGACAAGCTTTCAGCTTCTGCTAAAGCTATGGGACTTGCCATGAAGCCAATGCGCATCGCAACGCAATCCAACAAGGTTAGCTGGACTGTAGCGGCCGCTGCTGGACTTGAGTGGGCTAAGAAAGTCTTTCCAAATGCTGCGAGCGACGAAGAGGCAGTTGATCTCCTTTGGGACCAAATTTTCAAAACTTGTCGTGTCTATGAAGAAGATCCTGTTAAGGCTTGGGAAGAGCATGCAGCTATCCTCAAGAGCAAGGCCGATATGCTTAATAAAGAGCAATTTTCAGCTCTTCACTACACAGCGCCAGGGACAGATTTGACACTTGGTTTGCCAAAGAACCACGTTTGGGAATCAGCTGGTGCTATCAATGCACAGGGCGAAGGATTCTTGCCAAATATGCCGACAGAGGAAGTCTTCACAGCGCCTGACTTCCGTAGCGCAGATGGTTATGTCACTTCTACAAAACCGCTTAGCTATAACGGAAATATCATTGAAGGTATTAAGGTAACCTTTAAGGATGGACAAATCGTAGATATCACTGCTGAGAAGGGTGATCAGGTCATGAAAGACCTTGTCTTTGAAAATGCGGGTGCGCGTGCCTTAGGTGAATGTGCCTTGGTACCAGATCCAAGCCCAATTTCTCAGTCAGGCATTACCTTCTTTAACACCCTTTTCGATGAGAATGCGTCAAATCACTTGGCTATCGGTGCAGCCTATGCGACTAGCATCGTTGGTGGAGCGGATATGAGCGAAGAGGAGCTTGAAGCCGCGGGGCTTAACCGTTCAGATGTTCACGTAGATTTTATGATTGGTTCTAACCAAATGGATATCGATGGTATCCGTGAGGATGGGACACGTGTACCACTCTTCCGTAACGGAGATTGGGCAAATTAAGGAGATAATATGTTAGGAAGCATGTTCGTTGGTCTCCTAGTGGGATTTTTAGCAGGTACTCTGACCAATCGTGGAGAGCGAATGGGATGTTTTGGAAAAATGTTTCTGGGCTGGATTGGTGCTTTTATAGGCCACTTGCTTTTTGGGACTTGGGGACCGATAATAGCAGGAACTGCCATTATTCCGGCAGTACTAGGTTCCATGATTGTCTTAGCGATTTTCTGGAGACGAGGAAGTTAATTTCTTAAATCTGATAGTCAATGAAAATCAAAGAGCAAACTAGGAAACTAGCCGCAGGCTACTCAAATCACTGCTTTGCGGTTGTAGATAGAACTGACGAAGTCAGCTCAAAACACTGTTTTGAGGTTGCAGATAGAACTGACGAAGTCAGCTCAAAACACCGTTTTGAGGTAGTAGATAAGACTGACGAAGTCAGTTACATATATATACGGCAAGGCGACGTTGACGCGGTTTGAAGAGATTTTTGAAGAGTATGAAACGAAAAGGAGGTTGGTCATTGTACCAGCCTCCTTTTGAGTATGATATAATAGTTCTATGAGATTGGATAAATTTTTAGTTGCCTGCGCTGTGGGGAGCCGAACTGAGGTCAAAAACTTGCTCAAGGCTGGTCGCGTGACGGTAAATGGTAAAAAAGAAAAGTCAGCTAAATTGCAGATTGATGAAGAAAGAGATGAGATTCGCTTTGATGGGAAAGTGTTGGAGTATGAAGAGTTTGTCTACTACATGATGAACAAGCCCCAAGGAGTTATTTCAGCGACTGAGGATCCTAAGCACAGAACGGTTCTGGACTTGCTGGATGATATTGCTCGGAGCAAGGAAGTTTTTCCAGTAGGACGCTTGGATATTGACACGCATGGTCTTTTGCTCTTGACCAATGATGGCCAGCTGGCTCATGCTCTTCTTTCACCCAAGCGTCATGTTGACAAGACTTATCAGGCACAGGTCAAGGGAATTATGACCCAAGAAGACGTAGAGACATTTGCCAAGGGCATTCCGCTCAAAGACTTTACCTGTCAGCCCGCTAGACTGGAGATTCTTTACACAGATGCAGAAAAGAATCAGAGCCAAATCTGTGTGACTATTGCAGAAGGGAAGTTTCATCAGGTCAAGCGTATGGTAGCCTACTGTGGCAAGGAAGTAGTAGACCTACAGCGTTTGGCTATGGGAACTCTGATTTTAGATGAGAACTTACAAAGAGGAGAATGGCGTCGCTTGACCGAGGAGGAATTAGAAGCTCTCCTTGCAAGTATTGCTTAGTTTGGTTTATATTAGAAAAAGGTGAGGAAGAATGTCCTTGCCTTTTATGTTTTTCAGTTGCTTACTTTGTGAAAAGAGTTATAATAGACTGTAGAATAAAAGGAGGAATCTATGAACGCGATTCAAGAATCATTTACTGATAAATTATTTGCCAACTATGAAGCAAATGTAAAATACCAAGCGATTGAAAATGCTGCCAGCCACAACGGAATTTTTGCAGCCCTAGAACGTCGCCAAAGCCATGTAGACAATACACCTGTTTTTTCATTGGATTTGACTAAGGACAAGGTAACCAACCAGAAAGCGTCTGGTCGTTGCTGGATGTTTGCGGCTCTCAACACCTTCCGCCACAAGCTCATCTCACAATACAAACTGGAGAATTTTGAGTTGTCACAGGCTCATACATTCTTCTGGGACAAGTATGAGAAATCCAACTGGTTCTTGGAGCAAGTCATTGCGACTGCAGACCAAGACTTGACGAGTCGTAAGGTTAGCTTCCTACTCCAAACTCCACAACAAGATGGTGGACAATGGGATATGGTGGTGTCTCTCTTTGAGAAATACGGTGTCGTGCCTAAGTCAGTTTACCCTGAGTCAGTTTCATCTAGTAGCAGCCGTGAGCTAAATGCAATCCTTAACAAATTGCTTCGCCAAGATGCTCAAATCTTGCGTGACTTGCTTGCTTCTGGCGCAGACCAAGCGACTGTTCAAGCTAAGAAAGAAGACCTCTTGCAAGAAATCTTTAACTTCCTTGCTATGTCATTGGGTCTTCCACCACGTAAATTTGACTTTGCTTATCGCGATAAGGATAACAACTACCAAAGCGAAAAGGGCATTACACCACAGGAATTTTACAAGAAATATGTCAATCTTCCTCTAGAGGACTACGTTTCTGTTATCAACGCCCCAACTGCTGACAAGCCTTACGGCAAATCTTACACAGTTGAGATGTTAGGAAATGTAGTTGGTAGCCGTGCAGTTCGCTACATCAACGTGCCGATGGAGCGCTTAAAAGAATTGGCGATTGCTCAAATGCAAGCAGGTGAGACTGTTTGGTTTGGTTCTGATGTTGGTCAGCTCAGCAACCGTAAAGCTGGAATCCTTGCGACAGATGTTTATGACTTTGAATCAAGCATGGATATTCAATTCACTCAAGACAAGGCTGGACGTTTGGACTACAGCGAAAGCTTGATGACCCACGCTATGGTCTTGACGGGTGTGGATTTGGACGAAAATGGCAAGTCAACCAAGTGGAAGGTTGAAAACTCTTGGGGAGATAAGGTTGGTACAGATGGTTACTTTGTTGCCTCTGACGCTTGGATGGACGAATACACTTACCAAATCGTTGTTCGCAAAGAATTGCTGACAGCCGAAGAACAGGCTGCCTATGAAGCAGAACCAATTGTTCTTGCACCATGGGATCCAATGGGAGCCTTGGCTGAATAAAAGCATAGAAAAAAGGAATCAGGTTTAGAACCTGGTTCCTTTTAAGTTGCTTGATTACATGATGTGAAGAACATGTGCCACAATACCCACTGCGAAGAGTGCAAGGATAATAGTGATTGGAGATACTTTTTTCTTAAGCAAGTACATGCAAAGGAAAGTAAGGAGTAGTCCTGATAGTCCAGGAATCAACATATCCAAGTTTTGTTGGAAAGTAGTAACTTTTTCAGATGTTTGAGATAATCCTTGTCCTACTTGTGCGAATGCTTCTTGGATACCTTTAGATCCTTCTGGCAATTTATCCCAATGGATATAAGCCTTTTCATCTAGTTGAACTTTGGCAACATCGAAAGCAAATTTAATATTTACCCAACGTTGAACAAGGACAGCAAGAATGAACATACCAAGGATAGAAGCACCTTTAGTGATGTCTTGGAGGATACCGCCAGACATGTCTTTAGTGATTTCTGATCCAGCCTTGTATCCAATCTCTTGTGTATACCACAAGAATGACATACGAATCAAGTTCCAAAGAACGAAGAAGAGGATTGGACCTAAGATATTACCAGTAAGGGCAAGTGAAGCACCGAGTGATCCAAGGATTGGGCGTACTGTAAACCAGAATACTGGGTCACCGATACCAGCAAGAGGCCCCATCATACCGATTTTAACCCCTTGGATAGCAGCGTCATCGATTTCAACACCGTTAGCACGTTCTTCTTCAAGTGCAAGAGTAACCCCCATGATTGGAGCGGCTACGTATGGGTGAGTGTTGAAGAACTCAAGATGGCGTTCAAGAGCAGCGATTTGATCTTCTTTCTTAGTGTAGAGTTTTTTAAGAGCTGGAATTAATGAGTAAGCCCAACCCAAGTTTTGCATACGTTCATAGTTCCAAGAACCTTGTAAGAAAGTTGAACGCCACCAAACTTTTTTACGATCTGATTTAGTTAATTGAAGTTTTTCAGTCATGATGTTTTCAGTCCTTTCTTATCTTAGTAGTCTTCTAGGATATCGCCGATTGGGTCGTTAGAAGTTGCGGCTCCTCCGCCACCATTTCCACCAGTTTTAGAAAGGTGAAGGTAGATAAGAGCGATAGCAACACCGATAGCACCAAATCCGATTAGAGTAATATCTGACACGGCAGCAAGCACGAAACCGATAGCGAAGAATGGCCATACTTCACGAGTTGCCATCATGTTGATAACCATAGCGTAACCAACGGCAACGACCATACCACCACCGATAGCCATACCATCTTTGAGCCAATCAGGCATAGCATTTAGAATGCTTTGTACTGTTTCAGTTGGTACCATTAGAAGGAGTGCTGCTGGGACTGCAATACGAAGACCTTGAAGAAGAAGTGCGACAAAGTGAGCACGTTCAACTGCTTTGAAGTCACCTTTTTTAGCAGAAGCATCAGCAGTGTGAACCAATCCGACAGAGAGTGTACGGACAATCATAGTCAAGAATAGACCAGCAACTGCAAGAGGGATAGCAACCGCTTGGGCAACACCGATACCTGTCTTAGTAAAGTCGCCACCAAGAACCATGATAATGGCAGCAGCAACAGAAGCAAGAGCAGCGTCAGGAGCTACGGCAGCTCCGATGTTAGCCCAACCAAGGGCGATCATTTGAAGAGAACCACCAAGGATGATCCCTGCTTCAAGGTTACCAGTAACAAGACCGATAAGGGTACAAGCTACGATTGGTTGATGGAATTGGAACTGGTCGAGGATACCTTCAAGACCTGCTAGGAAGGCTACAACGACTACTAAAACCATAGAAATAATAGACATCTTTAAAATCCTTTCATAAAATCGATTATTGCACGTTTGCTTTGTTGATCAAGTCAAACAAATCTTTTTTGGTGTCGTTTGGTACTTTACGTACATCAAATTCAACACCAAGGTCACGCATTTTTTCAAATGTAGCAACGTCTTCTTTATCCATAGACAAAACGTTGTTAACCATTGTTTTACCAGTTGAGTGAGCCATTGATCCAACATTAAGAGTTTTGATTGGCACGCCACCTTCGATAGCACGAAGGGCATCTTGAGGTGTTTCAAACAAGATAAGGGCATGTGTTCCTCCGAAGCGAGGATCTTTTGCAACGTCGATTAGTTTTTGGATAGGAACAACATTTGCTTTCACTTTACCTGGAGCTGCTTGTTTAATCAATTCTTTACGTAATTCGTCTTTAGCTACGTTATCTGAAGCAACGATGATACGATCTGCTTTTGAATCTGGAGTCCAAGCAGTTGCAACTTGACCGTGAAGTAAACGAGTGTCTAGACGGGCAAGGTTGATTTTGAGTTTACCGTCTCCGATGACAGTTCCTTCTGGAATAGCAGCTTGGGCAACTGGAGCAGCTGCAGCGCTTGCTACTTCCTCAACTGGGTTTAGCTCTTCTGGAAGAGCTTTGATGCCATCTTTGGCTTCTTTAATGATATTAGCAGCGACTTTTTCTACACCTGCAGCAGCGTCCATGAGGCGCTCTGTGTAGGCTTGAATTAACATCGGTAAGTTAAGTCCTGTGATGATGGCAAACTTACGCTCAGGATTTTCTCCCATCACGCGGCTAGCTTGGTTAAATGGAGATCCACTCCAAAGGTCAGCCAAAACTAGAACCTCATCTTCTGCGTCAAATGCAGCAACAGCGTTATTAAACTTAGCGTATAGATCATCAGGACCTTCATTTGGCATAAAGGTTACAACTTGAACCTTTTCTTGTTCACCAAAGATCATAGATCCTGACTGATGAATACCCGCAGCAAATTCGCCGTGGCTCGCAATAATGATTCCGATACTCATTATTGTCATTCCTCCTTTTTTGTTTTAGTTTTCGTTTAAGAAAACTTTAAGACTTTTTAAGTATAAACCGTTTTCATCTAAAAATCAACTATTTATCATAAAATAATTAAAAAGATTACATCTGAAAATATTGATATATTGAGTTTTAGAGAAGTTTTTTTGAATCCTTATTTAAAAATTTAATATAAAAAAGTTGGAAGCGCATTCCAACTTTTAAAATAGGTTTCTAATAGATTAGTGGGTGAAGTCGAGTACCATACGTCCTTGGATTTGACCTTTTTCCATTTCGTCGAAAATGGCTACGGCATCTTCTATTGGACGTTTTTGAACAACTGGAACTACCAAACCTTCTGCACCGAATTGGAAGGCTTCTTCCAAGTCTTTACGAGTTCCAACGAGAGAACCGATGACTTGGATTCCATCTAGAACGGTTTTTACGATACTGAGTTCCATCATTTCAGAAGGAAGGCCGACAGCGACAACGCGACCACCAGCACGAACTGAGTCAACAGCCTGGTTGAAGGCAACTTTAGACACAGCAGTTACGACAGCTGAATGAGCTCCGCCATCAGTTTTTTCCTTGATGAGTCCAGGTACATCTTCAACTTCGAGGCCGTTAATAACAATGTCAGCTCCTACTTCTTTTGCAAGGGCAAGTTTGTCGTTATTGATATCAACTGCGATGACATGAGCATTGAATACTTTTTTAGCATATTGAACAGCTAGGTTACCAAGACCACCAGCGCCGTAAAGAACAACCCATTGACCTGGTTCAACTTTGGCCTCTTTAATAGCTTTATAGGTTGTTACACCAGCACATGTGATAGAAGAGGCTTGGGCTGGATCAAGTCCGTCAGGAACTTTAACAGCATAGTCTGCAGTTACGATACATTGTTCAGCCATACCACCATCTACTGAGTAGCCGGCATTTTTCACTGTACGGCAAAGGGTTTCGCGACCAGTTGTACAGTATTCGCAAGTGCCACATCCTTCAAAGAACCAAGCAACGCTGACGCGGTCGCCGACTTTAAGGCTTTTAACATCTGGGGCAATTTCTTTAACGATACCAACACCTTCGTGTCCTAGGACGCGGCCTGGTACTTGACCAAAGTCACCATGGGCAACGTGGAGGTCAGTGTGGCAAACACCACAATATTCAATTTCTACAAGTGCTTCCCCAGTTTCAAGTGGACGGAGTACTTTTTCTTCAATAGCAACACCAGTGCTTTCTGGATTTACAACAACAGCTTTCATAGCTATCCTCCTTGATATTAACGGAGAGCAGGAGAAACAGGACTGGATTGATTTTGTATCAACAGAGTTGAGTATGACGAGCTCTCTTGTATTTATATGTGAATTATATCACAAAAGAAAGCCTTTTCCAAGGTTTTGGAGGCAAAAAGTAGAACAATCGATTAACTGGTTGATGAGACTGTGAAAAGAGCACAAAGACCAGCTTGCAAGCTGGTCATACTCTTCGAAAATCTCTTCAAACCACGTCAGCTTCGCCTTGCCGTACTCAAGTACTGCCTACGGCTAGCTTCCTAGTTTGCTCTTTGATTTTCATTGAGTATCAGTATAGGTTATAAGAATAAGTCTTGCAGGGTTTTGGCAACCCCGTCTTGGTCATTTGTCAAGGAAATTTGCTCATCTGCATAGGGGAGTAGCTCTGGGTTGGCATTTTTCATTGCATAACCTTTCCCAGCAAAAGCTAGCATTTCGGTATCATTGTGTTCATCTCCAAAGGCAATCAAATCCTTTTTGTCGCGGTTCATTACCTTGAGCAAGTAGTCCAAAGCAAAGGCCTTATTGACACCTTTTGGGGTACACTCAAGGATATTGAGCGGACCGCCCCAGGTATTGATAGACAGTTGATGCTGGTAGAAGGCGTTCATTTCTTTTGCCAAGGCATACTTGTCACTGGCTCTGGTCTGTAACAGGATACAGTTAGGATCCTTGGTCACCAACTCTGGCTGAAATTGATCTTCAGGCTGGAAAGCTTCTACCCCAAATAGTTTGGGATTGGCAATTTCTTCATTGGGATTTGTGATATAGAATTTTTTACGGTATTCTCCAGCGATAAAATCAGCTTGAATGTCCTCTGAACGTTGAACCATGTCTAACAGATATTTTTTGTCTACGGTCAAACACTTTTCAAAGTCCCAAGCTTGGTCTGGTAAATGAGTAAGGGAGCCGTTGAAATTAATCATAGGAGTGTCTAAGCCTAATTCACGGTAGAAATCTTTTGACATGCGGTAAGGGCGACCTGTCGTAATAATAACCTGATGCCCTTTTTCAGTAACTTTTTTAATAGTTTCTTTGGTAAAGTCAGAAATCTGACTGTCTGAGTTGAGCAGGGTTCCATCCAGGTCAACTGCAATAATTTTTTTCGTCATATAAACCTTTCTAGTGTCTTTCCAGATAAGATGTCTACTATTATAACAGAAAGCAGGCAGAAAAGCAGATTCGAAACAAAAAAAGAAATTTCATCAAATTCTTAAATAAATCAAACAAAGATATTGAAAAAGTGAATGATAAGTGATATAATTCTATTATTGTTCGTAAAAATTAAAAGGAGATTGATAATGGACAAATTATTTAAACTAAAAGAGAATGGTACAGACGTTCGTACAGAGGTTCTCGCTGGTTTAACAACTTTCTTTGCAATGAGTTATATTCTCTTTGTAAATCCACAAATTCTTTCGCAAACAGGAATGCCTGCTCAGGGTGTGTTTCTCGCAACAATTATTGGTGCAGTAGCAGGTACCCTGATGATGGCCTTCTACGCTAACTTACCTTATGCCCAAGCGCCAGGTATGGGACTTAATGCCTTCTTTACCTTTACAGTTGTATTTGGACTCGGTTATTCTTGGCAAGAAGCCCTAGCTATGGTCTTCATCTGTGGAATTATCTCATTGATTATTACCTTGACAAATGTTCGTAAAATGATCATTGAATCGATTCCAAATGCCCTTCGCTCAGCTATTTCAGCTGGTATCGGTGTCTTCCTTGCCTATGTAGGGATTAAGAATGCTGGACTTTTGAAATTTACGATTGATCCAGGTAACTATACTGTTGTAGGAGAAGGGGCTGACAAGGCTCAAGCAACGATTGCAGCAAACTCTTCAGCAGTTCCAGGCTTGGTTAGCTTTAATAATCCAGCTGTTTTGGTGGCTCTTGCAGGACTTGCCATTACTATCTTCTTTGTCATTAAAGGGATTAAAGGGGGAATTATCCTTTCTATCTTGACAACAACTATTCTTGCTATTGCAGTTGGTTTGGTAGATTTGTCAAGCATCGATTTTGCTAATAACCATGTTGGTGCAGCCTTTGAAGACTTGAAGACAGTCTTTGGTGCAGCTCTTGGTTCAGAAGGTTTGGGAGCTTTGATTTCAGATACAGCTCGCTTGCCTGAAACTCTGATGGCCATTCTTGCCTTCTCATTGACAGATATTTTTGACACGATTGGTACCTTGATCGGTACAGGTGAAAAAGTTGGTATCGTAGCGACAAATGGTGAAAATCACCAATCAGCTAAGTTGGACAAGGCTCTTTACTCTGACTTGATTGGTACTTCAATTGGTGCCATTGCAGGTACTTCAAACGTAACGACTTATGTTGAGTCTGCTGCTGGTATCGGTGCAGGTGGACGTACTGGTTTGACAGCCTTGGTCGTGGCAATCTGTTTTGCGATCTCAAGCTTCTTTAGCCCACTTCTAGCGATTGTACCAACAGCCGCTACAGCTCCAATCTTGATTATCGTTGGGATTATGATGTTGGCTAGCTTGAAAAATATCCATTGGGATGATATGTCTGAAGCGGTTCCTGCTTTCTTCACATCTATCTTTATGGGATTCAGCTACTCTATCACTCAAGGGATTGCAGTTGGTTTCTTGACTTACACTTTGACTAAGCTTGTTAAAGGTCAAGCTAAAGATGTTCATGTCATGATTTGGATTTTGGATGCCTTGTTTATCCTTAACTACATCAGCATGGCCTTATAATAGGATAACCCAGGGGGAATTTCCCCCTTTTTTAATACAAAGGAGATAGGTGATGAAAGAGAAAAGTATCTGGAAAGAATTATTGAATCGTGCAGGTTGGCTGTTAATCTTTCTGCTAGCGACAATTTTATATCAGATTCCTATAGGGGTTACTGCTATTTTAACTTTAAATGCAGTACCATTGTTACAGTCAGGACTGATAGTTGCTGGTATTTCGATTGTAGTGTTGGCACTATTTATTTTTGGAGCTCGTAAAACACAATTAGCAAGTTTTAATTTTTCTTTTTTTAGAGCTAAGGATTTGGCACGTTTGGGCTTGAGTTATTTAGTTATTATCGGGTCAAATATACTTGGATCTATCTTGTTACAACTGTCAAATGAGACGACAACAGGGAATCAGTCTCAGATTAACGACATGGTTCAGAATAGTTCTCTGATTTCCAGTTTCTTCTTGTTGGCCTTGCTTGCTCCAATTTGTGAGGAAATCTTGTGCCGTGGGATTGTTCCTAAAAAGATTTTCCGAGGAAAAGAGAACTTGGGATTTATAGTCGGTACGATTGTGTTTGCTTTATTGCATCAACCAAGTAATTTACCTTCTTTATTGATTTATGGAGGTATGTCGATCGTTCTGTCTTGGACGGCTTACAAGACCCAACGTTTGGAAATGTCTATCTTACTTCACATGATTGTGAATGGGGTTGCTTTCTGTTTGCTGGCTCTCGTGGTGATTTTGAGTCGGACATTAGGGATTTCTGTTTAAGATTTTTGACAATTGCTTACTTGTTTCTACTGGGAAAAAGATGAATGCAATCGTGTCCATCTTTTTCTTTTTATGGTAAAATAGAGAAATGATATGATGAAAAGCCTTGAGGGAGTGACCGATATGTCAAGTAAAGCCAATCATGCAAAGACAGCTATTTGCGGAATTATCAATGTAACCCCAGACTCCTTTTCGGACGGTGGTCAATTTTTTGCTCTTGAGCAAGCACTCCAGCAGGCTCGTAAATTGATAGCAGAAGGTGCTAGTATGCTAGATATCGGCGGAGAATCGACTCGGCCGGGAAGCAGCTATGTTGAGATAGAAGAGGAAATCCAGCGTGTTGTTCCAGTGATCAAAGCGATTCGCAAGGAAAGTGATGTCCTTATCTCTATTGATACTTGGAAGAGTCAGGTAGCAGAGGCTGCTTTGGCTGCTGGTGCCAATCTAGTCAATGATATCACTGGTTTCATGGGTGATGAAAAAATGGCCCATGTGGTTGCAAATGCTGGAGCGAAAGTAGTCATTATGTTTAATCCAGTCATGGCGCGACCTCAGCACCCTAGCTCGCTCATCTTTCCTCATTTTGGTTTTGGACAAGCTTTTACAGAGGAAGAGTTAGCTGACTTTGAAACATTGCCAATCGAAGACTTCATGGAGGCTTTCTTTGACAGAGCCTTAGCGAGAGCGAATCAAGCTGGAATCGCACAAGAAAATATCCTGTTGGATCCAGGAATTGGCTTTGGTCTGACCAAGAAAGAAAATCTGCTTCTTTTACGGGACCTAGATAAACTACATCAGAAAGGCTATCCAATCTTTCTCGGAGTATCGCGCAAGCGATTTATTATCAATATTCTTGAAGAAAATGGCTTCGAAGTCGATCCTGAGACAGAGCTTGGTTTCCGCAATCGAGATACGGCTTCGGCTCATGTAACCAGTATCGCTGCGAGACAGGGTGTGGAAGTGGTGCGCGTGCATGATGTAGCTAGTCACAGGATGGCAGTTGAAATTGCCTCTGCCATTCGTCTGGCTGATGAAGCGGAAAATCTAGATTTAAAACAATATAAATAAGATGAAAGAAATTCAAAACAATCAGTGGATTGCTAACTACCGGACGGACCAACCGCATTTTGGCTTGGAACGAATGGTGGAACTGTTAGCTTTGCGTGGCAATCCCCATCTCAAACTCAAGGTTATCCATATCGGAGGGACCAATGGCAAGGGTTCGACCATTGCTTTTTTGAAAAATATGTTGGAAAAGCTAGGGCTGAGAGTTGGCGTGTTTAGCTCGCCCTATCTCATTCATTACACAGACCAGATTAGCATCAATGGGGAATCTATCCCAGAAGCGAGACTAGAAGCTCTCATGGTGGACTATCAGTCTTTGCTTGAGGGGGAGAAGGGCCTTGCTTTACAAGGAACGACCGAATTTGAGATTATCACAGCCATAGCCTATGACTATTTTGCTTCAGAGCAAGTAGATGTGGCTATCATGGAAGTCGGCATGGGTGGGCTTTTAGATAGTACCAATGTTTGTCAGCCCATTTTGACAGGAATTACGACTATTGGATTGGACCATGTAGCCCTACTTGGTGACACCTTGGAAGCTATAGCAGAGCAGAAAGCTGGTATTATCAAACAAGGTATTCCTTTGGTAACAGGTCGTATGGCTCCAGAAGCTTTGGTTGTCATTGACGCTATTGCGGAAGATAAAAATGCGCCGAGACTTGCCTATGGGAAAGATTATCAAGTCAGCCATCAAAAGAGTGTGGTTACAGGCGAAGTCTTTGACTATACAAGTGTTGTCAGACAAGGTCGTTTTCAGACTGGTTTGCTTGGTTTGCACCAGATAGAGAATGCTGGGATGGCCATAGCTTTACTTGATAATTTTTGTCAAGAAGATGGTCGAGAACTAGCAAGCAATGACTTGCTTGCTCAAGCCTTGGAAGAAACAAGGTGGCCAGGGCGTTTGGAAGTTGTGTCAAGAGATCCCTTGATGATTTTGGATGGAGCCCACAATCCCCATGCTATCAAGGCTTTATTAGCAACTTTGCAAGAACGCTTTGCGGATTATCGTAAGGAAATCCTCTTTACTTGTATCAAAACCAAGGCCTTGGAGGATATGTTGGATTTGTTGGAGCAAATTCCAGATACCGAGCTTACCCTGACACATTTTGACGATAGTCGGGCGACTGATGAAAACGTGCTGAAAGAGGCAGCCAAGTCTAGAAATCTCAGCTACCAAGGTTGGCAGGATTTTCTAGAGCAGAAATTGACAGATAAAAAAGAAGAGAAACAAACAGTTAGGATTGTCACGGGTTCCTTGTATTTCTTGAGCCAAGTGAGAGCCTATTTGATGGAGAGGAAAAACGAGAATGGATACACAAAAGATTGAAACAGCTGTAAAAATGATTATCGAGGCTGTCGGAGAGGACGCTAACCGTGAGGGCTTGCAGGAAACGCCTGCTCGTGTGGCCCGTATGTACCAAGAGATTTTTTCAGGGCTTGGTCAAACAGCGGAGGAACATTTGTCAAAATCCTTTGAGATTATTGACGATAATATGGTGGTAGAAAAGGATATTTTTTTCCATACCATGTGTGAACACCACTTCTTGCCATTTTATGGTAGAGCACATATTGCCTACATTCCAGATGGTCGTGTGGCAGGTTTGTCTAAGCTAGCCCGTACGGTTGAAGTTTATTCGAAAAAACCACAAATTCAAGAACGTTTGAATATCGAAGTGGCCGATGCCTTGATGGAGTATCTAGGTGCTAAAGGAGCCTTTGTTGTCATTGAGGCGGAACATATGTGTATGAGCATGCGTGGTGTCAGAAAACCAGGCACTGCAACCTTGACGACAGTAGCTCGTGGTCTATTTGAAACAGATAAGGACCTCCGAGATCAGGCTTATCGTTTAATGGGACTATAATACTCTTTGAAAATCAAATTCAAACCACGTCAGCTTCCATCTGCAACCTCAAAACAGTGTTTTGAGCAGCCTGCGGCTAGCTTCCTAGTTTGCTCTTTGATTTTCATTGACTATAAAAAGAATCCGCTTTGGGCGGATTTTTCTAGAAAGGAATCATTATGGATCAACTGCAGATTAAGGATTTGGAAATTTTTGCCTATCATGGTCTTTTTCCTAGTGAGAAGGAATTGGGGCAAAAGTTTGTCGTTTCAGCTATCCTATCCTATGATATGACCAAGTCGGCTACAGACTTGGATTTAACGGCTTCTGTCCATTATGGAGAACTGTGTCAGCAGTGGACGACTTGGTTTCAGGAAACGAGTGAAGATTTGATTGAAACGGTAGCTTATAAACTGGTGGAACGTACTTTTGAGGCTTATCCTCTTGTCCAAGAAATTCAGCTGGAACTGAAAAAACCTTGGGCGCCAGTGCATTTGCCGCTAGATACTTGCTCGGTAACCATTCATCGTCGCAAGCAACGAGCCTTTATCGCCCTAGGAAGCAATATGGGAGATAAACAAGCAAACTTGGAGCAAGCCATTGAGAAAACGCGAGCTCGAGGTATCCATATTCTCAAAGAGTCCAGTGTCTTAACGACGGAGCCTTGGGGTGGTGTGGAGCAAGATAGCTTTGCTAATCAAGTGGTTGAGGTGGAAACCTGGTTGCCCGCCCCAGTCTTGTTAGATACCTTACTAGCCATTGAGTCAGAGATGGGAAGGGTTAGAGAAGTGCATTGGGGACCTCGTTTGATTGATTTGGACTTGCTCTTTGTGGAGGACCAAATCCTTTATACAGACGACCTCATCTTGCCTCATCCTTACATAGCGGAACGCCTTTTTGTCCTTGAATCTCTTCAAGAAATTGCGCCTCATTTTATCCATCCTACCTTAAAGCAACCGATCCGCAACTTGTATGATGCTTTGAAAAAATAGAAAAAACTCTAGTTTTCAGTCACTTGCAACTGAAGGCTAGAGTTTTTAAAATAGGTCATTTTCTTCTGGGAGGAGGATAGTTTCTCTACCGTCCATATCTAAAACCAGGATTCTCGGGGGATAAAGAGGGTCAAAGGGATGGTTAAAATCAAAATCAATGGCTGTAGGGAGGTGTTGACTTGAGAAGTGGAAGGTAATTTTTCCTTGGTTATTAAGCAATTGAAACTCAAGTTCTTCTTCCAATTCAAAGACATTTTTTAAGAAGTGGTCGATGATATACCAAAAAGAGTCAATAACGTCATCAGGCAAGCTGGTAACAATGCCAAAACTAGCCGATCGCATGTGGGTATTGGTAAAAGCCATATTTCTACCCCCTTTCTTTCCCTTATCATACAGCAAATAGGATTAAAAATCAAGAAAAGGCGATTTTTTCTTCATAAACATAGCTTTCTATGAAATTTTTTCAAATAATCTTCAAAAAAAGCTTGAAAGTGTTTACAAATAGTGATAAAATGGAATAAGTAGAAGCATGAAAACGAAATTTTCATACCGTCTCTTTTTTGGAGTCTCGTGAGGTATGATATAGAAAGGAAATGGAATGAATACAGACGATACAGTAACGATTTATGATGTCGCCCGTGAAGCAGGAGTTTCAATGGCGACGGTTAGCCGTGTAGTCAATGGCAATAAGAATGTAAAAGAGAACACCCGTAAAAAAGTGCTTGAGGTGATTGATCGTTTGGATTACCGTCCAAATGCCGTGGCGCGTGGTCTTGCAAGTAAAAAGACAACCACTGTCGGTGTTGTGATCCCCAATATTACCAATGGTTATTTCTCAACGCTTGCCAAAGGGATTGATGATATCGCTGAAATGTACAAGTACAATATTGTCCTTGCTAATAGTGATGAGGACGATGACAAGGAAGTTTCAGTTGTCAATACCCTGTTTTCTAAGCAAGTGGATGGTATCATCTTTATGGGCTACCACTTGACTGAAAAAATTCGTTCAGAGTTTTCTCGTTCTCGAACACCGGTTGTTCTTGCAGGAACTGTGGATGTAGAACATCAGCTTCCAAGTGTCAATATTGACTACAAAAAAGCAACGATTGATGCAGTAACCTACCTTGCTAAAGAAAATGAGCGCATTGCTTTCGTTAGCGGTCCACTAGTGGATGATATCAATGGTAAGGTTCGTTTGGTTGGCTACAAGGAAGCCTTGAAAAAAGCAGGGATTTCTTATAGCGAAGGATTGGTATTTGAATCTAAATACACTTATGAAGACGGCTATGCCTTGGCAGAACGCTTGATTTCATCAAACGCAACTGCAGCAGTTGTAACAGGTGATGAATTGGCAGCAGGTGTCTTGAACGGTCTTGCTGATAAGGGTGTGTCAGTACCAGAAGAATTTGAAATCATTACTAGTGATGATTCACAAATCTCACGCTTTACCCGTCCAAACTTGACAACTATTGCCCAACCTCTTTATGACCTTGGTGCTATTAGTATGCGTATGTTGACTAAGATTATGCACAAGGAAGAGTTGGAAGAACGTGAAGTTCTCTTACCTCATGGTTTGACAGAACGTCGTTCGACACGAAAACGGAAATAGAAAAAATCAGGGAATCGTGAAGATTTCCTGATTTGTTTTTAGAGAAGAGACTTACCCTTCCATATAGTCTTTCAAAGCTGGCCCTGTTAGTCCGGCATTGAGGGCGATGAGGAGTTTCAAGCGGGCTTTTTGGGCGTTGAGTTCTTTAACAAAGAAGACACCAGATTTTTGCAACTGCACGCCCCCACCTTGGTAGGCATAAACAGGCTCGGCAATACCGTTAAAGCATCGTGAAACCAGGGCGACTGGTATTCCTTTTTGCAGAAGGGTTTCTAATTTTTGAGCCGTTTCTTTTGGAATATTACCAGCTCCGAAGGCTTGGATAATCAAACCGTCCAATTGTTCCAAATCCAGCATATCAATCAGCTCATCTGTCATACCAGCATAAGCAGAGATGATAGGGACTAATCCTTGTATGTGATCAAGGTCAAAGCGGACACGAGGTTCAGCTGTTTTAAAGTAGAGGATTTCCTGTTTCATAATCAGACCAAGTGGCCCGTGTGTTGGAGTCTGGAAGGTGCTGACGTTGGTTGTATGCGTTTTGGTAACATACTTGGCAGCGTGGATTTCATCGTTCATAACGACCAAAACTCCTTTGTCAGCAGCCCTGTCATCGCTAGCCACTCGTAAAGCACTCAGATAATTATAGACACCGTCACTACCGAGTTCGTTGGAGCTGCGCATGGCCCCTGTTAGAACGATGGGCATGTGGGGAACTTCCATGGTATCAAGGAAATAAGCTGTTTCCTCTAAAGTGTCGGTTCCGTGTGTAATCACCACTCCATCGTAGTTATCTGCTTCCTCTTTGATTTTTTGGTAGAGGGCCAGCATATGCTTGGGCTTGATATGAGGGCTTGGCAGGTTAAAAAAGTCTAGGGCGTGGACCTGGATTCCTTCGAGGGGATTGGACACATGGTTCATGGGATTATCCGAACTCGTCACAACAGCGCCAGAAGCATCGGCCTGCATGGAAATAGTCCCACCCGTATGTAAAACAAGGATTTTCTTAGGCATGATTTACTCACTCTTTCTGAAATGTGGTATAATCATTGTATCACAAAAGGGGAGATTGGGACAGGATGGAAGTCAAAGCTGTTTTTTTTGATATCGATGGAACCTTGGTCAACGATCGCAAGAGTGTTTTGAAATCCACTAAGGACGCGATTAAAATCGTCAAAGAGCAAGGGGTACTTGTCGGCGTAGCGACAGGTCGAGGACCTTTTTTTGTTAAGGAATTGATGGACGATTTGGATTTGGACTTTGCGGTAACCTACAATGGCCAGTATATCTTTACTAAAGACAGGGTCTTGTTCACGAGTCCTATTTCCAAGTTACATTTGCGCCAGCTAATTACTTATGCTAAAAAAGAAGGTAAGGAGATTGCCCTAGGGACCAAGGATGCTATGCTGGGTTCTAAAATCATGTCCTTTGGTCTGGGTTCTTTTTCTCAACGAATCAGTCGCTTCGTTCCCTCTGTTTTAACTCGGACGGTGAGTCACTCCTTTAATCGTATGGTTAGCAAGGTTGTTACCCAAAAGGAAGAAGACTTACTTCAACTGATGAATCAGCCTATCTACCAAGTTTTGATGCTGATGACGCCAGAAGAATCTGAGAAAGCGGCAGCTGATTTTGAAGATTTGAAATTGACACGTAGCAATCCTTTTGCAGCAGATGTCATCAATCAAGGAAACTCTAAATTGGAAGGCATTCGACGAGTTGGGAAAGAATATGGTTTTGATCTCAACCAAGTGATGGCTTTTGGTGACTCAGATAATGACCTTGAAATGCTGGCTGGTGTCGGTATGTCGGTCGCTATGGGAAATGGTAGTAGCAGTGTCAAGGAAGTTGCCAAGCACATTACCACTAGCAATCAGCAAGACGGAATCCACAAGGCTTTGGAACATTTTGGTGTTTTGGCTTCAGAAAAAGTCTTTGTCAGCCGTGACTATCATTTCAATAAGGTCAAGACCTTCCACCACATGATGGACGAACGAACTCAAGAAGAACCTCGAGCTTGGGATTTAGAAGGTGCAACCCACAGGGCTGGCTTTAAAATAGAAGAATTGGTAGAGTTTGTTCGAGCTGCCAGTCCTTCTGAAGAGGACTTTGGTCAAGCTCTATCGCAACTTCATCAAGCTCTTGATAAGGCGGCCGATAAAGTGGCTAAGAAGACGCCTGCTCAGCAAGATTTGATAGGTCAGGTAGATGCCCTGATTGACACGCTTTACTTTACCTACGGTAGTTTTGTCTTGATGGGGGTGGACCCAGAACGTATTTTTGATATCGTCCATCAGGCTAATATGGGGAAAATTTTCCCAGATGGCAAGGCTCACTTTGATCCAGTGACCCATAAAATCTTAAAACCAGATGATTGGGAAGAAAAATATGCTCCAGAACCTGCTATTAAAAAGGAACTGCAGCGCCAGCTCAAGGCTTATGAGCGCCATAAAGAGAGAAATAATACTCAATGAAAATCAAAGAGCAAACTAGGAAACTAGCCGCAGGCTGTACCTGAGTACGGCAAGGCGACGTTGACGTGGTTTGAAGAGATTTTCGAAGAGTATAAACAGTAAACAAAAAGGAGCGCTGAGCTCCTTTTCTTCGTGACTATAAGGTTTTCTCTTGTTCTCTCACAACCAGCAAATCGACCTTAGCATGGCGGAGAATGTATTCAGATGAAGAACCGACCAAGAGGCGTTCAAAGGCGTTGAGGCCAGTTGCGCCAACAAGGATGAGGTCCACTTCTTCAGCATCGGGAATGGTACGCGCTAGTAGGGTCTTTGGATTTCCCATTTCAATGACGATATGAACATCTGCCACACCAGCATCTTTAGCACGTTTTTCGTACTCTTTCATCAAACTTTCAGCGTCGACTTGGAGTTCTTCGTAAACTTCAGCATCAAAGGTGGATACGCTTTGGAGTGCGCGTGTGTCAATGACATGGGCGATGGTGAGTTTAGCGTCGTTTCGTAGAGCAGAATGAACTCCCTTGACAAAAGCCAAGTCCGCTTCTTTAGAACCATCGATTGCGACCATGATATTTTGGTAACGTTGTGCCATAATGAAACCTCCTGAAATTTTCTTACTATAATTGTAAACCTTTTCACTATAGAAGTAAAGCAAAAAAAGTATTTTTCAAAAGAATGTTAGCGATTAAAATCTATATAAATATATGATAAAATAAAAGAAAGGATAGCAGGAAAGAAGTGAAGGGAGGGAGAATGATGAAAAACGCTTTTCAAGAAACAAAAAATTCAAATTTCCTTTATTATGGAATCATCCTAGTTTCAGTCTTGCTAGAAGTTATCATGATCTGGCAATTAGAGAAGCTAATTCCGCTTCTCTATCCAGGGTTTATAGGTTTTTTAGTCTTTCATGTACTCTACCATCTAATTTTATTCCTAGTTGCAAAACGAAGTGGGCGTTGGGATTACTTGATGATATGGGGACTTTTCCTCATGTTCAATCTTCTTTATGACTCCTTTTTAGGCTTGCTTTTTCTAGGTTTATCTTTTGGTATGTAATGTGACTTTCGCAAAATACCTGCTATCTCCCCTGTCTCGACCTCGCTTTTAGCGAGGTTTTTCTTCTATACGAAACTAGTAACACATTTCAGTAAACTTGTCGCATTCTCTTTCTAGTGGTATAATGTTACTATCCTGATGAATTGAGGAAACAAGATGAAAGAATATAACAAGTCTAGTAAGTTAGAGCATGTTGCTTATGATATCCGTGGCCCTGTTTTGGAAGAAGCCATGCGGATGCGAGCAAATGGAGAAAAGATTTTACGTCTGAATACAGGAAATCCAGCAGAATTTGGCTTTACAGCGCCAGACGAGGTCATTCATGATTTGATTATGAATGCACGTGATAGTGAAGGATATTCTGACTCCAAGGGGATTTTCTCAGCCCGTAAGGCTATTATGCAGTATTGTCAACTGAAGAAATTCCCAAATGTAGATATTGATGATATTTATCTTGGAAATGGTGTTAGTGAGTTGATTGTCATGTCCATGCAGGGGCTTTTGGACAATGGAGACGAGGTCTTGGTGCCAATGCCAGACTATCCTCTTTGGACAGCGGCTGTCAGCCTAGCTGGAGGAAATGCCGTTCACTATATCTGTGATGAAGTTGCAGAATGGTACCCAGATATTGACGATATCAAGTCAAAAATCACTTCCAATACCAAGGCAATCGTCCTTATCAATCCAAACAACCCAACTGGAGCCCTTTATCCTAAAGAACTCTTGCTGGAAATTATTGAGATTGCCCGTCAAAACGATTTGATTATCTTTGCGGATGAAATTTACGACCGCATGGTCATGGATGGACACGTGCATACGCCTGTGGCGAGCTTGGCGCCAGATGTCTTCTGTGTCAGCATGAATGGTTTATCAAAATCCCACCGTATTGCTGGCTTCCGTGTAGGTTGGATGGTCTTGTCTGGACCTAAGACACATGTTAAAGGCTATATCGAAGGGCTCAATATGCTGTCCAATATGCGTCTTTGCTCTAACGTTTTGGCCCAACAAGTCGTACAAACTTCCTTGGGTGGTCACCAATCAGTTGATGAATTGCTCCTTCCAGGTGGACGAATTTACGAGCAAAGAAACTTCATCTACAATGCCATTCAAGATATTCCAGGTTTGTCTGCCGTTAAACCCAAGGCTGGACTCTATATCTTCCCTAAAATCGACCGCAATATGTACCGTATCGATGATGATGAACAGTTTGTCCTTGATTTCTTGAAGCAGGAAAAGGTTCTCTTGGTTCATGGTCGAGGCTTTAACTGGCAGGAACCAGACCACTTCCGTATCGTTTACCTTCCTCGTGTTGATGAACTAGCCCAAATCCAAGAAAAGATGACTCGTTTCTTGAAACAGTATCGTAGATAGGGCTTACATTCGAAAAAGCTGGAAACATTTGCCTAGAGCTATTGACAAAAGTGAAAGAATCAGATAGAATAGTAAAGTATGTTTAGTAACTGATCACTTTATAGCCGGCTAAACGAATACAAAATCTATGAGGAGGTATTCATCGTGAAACGTACTTATCAACCAAGTAAACTTCGTCGTGCGCGCAAACACGGATTCCGTAACCGTATGTCAACTAAAAACGGTCGTCGCGTATTGGCAGCTCGTCGTCGTAAAGGACGCAAAGTTTTGGCTGCATAATCCAAACGAACCATAACAAAAATCAGTAGGAACTCGAGTCTACTGATTTTTATTTTTGTAAAAAAGTTCAAAAAGGCTTTATATTTTTGCTCAAATAGTGTATAATATTTCACATACTGTAAAAAATGGAGAATAATCATGAAGAAATCAAAAGTTATGCTTTTTGGAGCTATGGCTTTGACAGCAGGTCTAGCTCTAGCGGCATGCGGGTCATCTCAATCAAGCAATGCAGACAAGACATACTCTTATATCTTTGTCAGCAACCCTGATACCTTGGATTACATTACCTCTACACGAGACTCTACATCTAGTATCACAACCAACTTGGTTGATGGTTTGTTGGAAAATGACCAGTATGGCAATCTCATCCCCTCTATGGCTGAGTCATGGACCGTGTCAAAAGATGGTTTGACTTACACTTATAAAATCCGTCAGGGAGCTAAATGGTACACTTCTGAAGGAGAAGAGTATGCGGATGTGACGGCTCATGATTTTGTGACTGGTCTCAAGTATGCGGCTGATAAAAAAGCTGAGAACTTGTACTTGGTTCAAGACTCTATCAAGGGACTAGCAGACTATGTTGAAGGGAAATCATCTGATTTTGCAACTGTTGGTGTTAAGGCAGTGGATGATTACACGCTACAATACACTCTCAACCAACCTGAGACTTATTGGAACTCTAAAACAACAGCAAGTATCCTTAGTCCTGTAAATGAAGCCTTCTTGAAGTCTCAGGGAGATGACTTTGGAAGTGTGACACCATCAAGTATCTTGTCAAATGGTCCTTACTTATTTAAATCATTCACATCCAAATCTTTGATTGAACTTGACAAAAACCCTAATTACTGGGATAAGGACAATGTTAAAATCGAGAAAGTGAAACTCTCTTTCTTTGACGGTTCTGACCAAGACAGCATTGCTAGAGGTTTCTTGGATGGTAACTATACAGATGGCCGTATCTTCCCAACAAGTTCAGTCTTTGCTGAACTCAAGAAGGGGAATGAGGACAAGATTACCTACACACCGCAAAACTCAGTTACTTTCTATTATCTTTTCAACGTGAATCGTCAAAGCTACAAGCAGACTATGAAACAGTCTGATAAGGAAAAGACGGATTCACGCGCAGCCATGCAAAATAAAGATTTCCGTCAGGCTATCAACTTTGCCTTTGACCGTCATGCTTATGCAGCGCAGACAAATGGTGAAGATGGAGCAGACCGTATCTTGCGTAACACGGTTACACCAAGTGACTTTGTCCAAGTTGGTGATAAGAACTTCGGTGATGTTGTTAATGAGAAAATTGTCAACTATGGTAAAGATTGGGCAAATATCAATCTAAACGATGGTAAGCAAGCCTTCTTGAATCCTGACAAGGCCAAAGAGAAGTTTGCCAAGGCCAAAGAAAGTCTGCAAGCACAGGGAGTAACTTTCCCAATTCATTTAGATATGCCAGTTGACCAGACTGCTAAATTAGATGTGCAACAGGCCGGCTCTTTCAAACAAACAGTGGAAGAAACCCTTGGTAAGGAGAATGTGGTCATCGATGTTATCCAACTTTCTCCAGATGAAAAAGACCAAGCAACCTACTTTGCAGATACAGCAGAACAAAAAGACTACGATATCGACATCTCAGGATGGGGTGGAGACTACTCTGATCCTAAGACTTACCTAGCGATTCTAGACCCAGAGACAGGTTCTCAGTTGAAAAATATGGGCTTGTCTGAAGGAAAAGACAAGGAAGTTAAGGACAAGATTGGTCTTGCTGACTACAAGAAACTCTTGGATCAGGCTGATGCGGAAATCACAGATACTCAAGCTCGCTACGAAAAATATGCTGAAGCCCAAGCTTGGTTGACAGATAGCGCCTTGTTCCTACCAGTTCAAAGTGGTGGAGCCAACCCAATCTTCCGTAAGACTATACCGTTTACAGGACCATTCTCATTCGTTGGACACAAAGGAGATGCAGACAACTATAAATATGTTGAATTGCAAAAAGAGCCAGTAACTGCTAAACAGTACCAAGAACTCTATGAAAAATGGCTAAAAGAAAAAGCTGAGTCAAATAAAAAAGCTCAGGAAGATTTAGCTAACCATATTCAATAGTATTCCTAGTCATGCTTTTCAGTTAATACTCTTCGAAAATCTCTTCAAACCACGTCAGCGTTGCCTTGCCGTAGGTATGTTACTGACTTCGTCAGTTCTATCCACAACCTCAAAACAGTGTTTTGAGCTGACTTCGTCAGTTCTATCTGCAACCTCAAAACAGTGTTTTGAGCTGACTTCGTCAGTTTCATCTACAACCTCAAAGCAGTGCTTTGAGCAGCCTGCGGCTAGCTTCCTAGTTTGCTCTTTGATTTTCATTGAGTATAAGCATAGTGACTGGATTCAGAAAAAGGCCTTGCCAGAGCTTCTTGCTTCTGGTAGGGCCTTTTATTTATTCTTTTAAGTGATAAGAGTAGCTAGCGACAACGACGTCTTGGTGCCAACGAAGGGCGTATTTGAGTTTAAGACTCATCTGATTGTGCAGGATATTTTGCCAAGGTTTATTAGGGATAAACTGGGGGACGAGGACAGTGACTGTATAGTTCTTTTTCTGAGCTTCCTCGGAAATCCGTTTGACATACTTGACAGTAGGGGTGATGATGTCACGATAGCTGGTCTTGATATTTTTCAGAGTAATGGTTGGGAAGTAATCGGCAAATTCTTGGAGAATTTCTTGGTCTTTTTCTGCGGTTTCCTTTGTAGAAATGTGCATGGCTAAGACTTCGTCACCGATACTTTGGGCATAGTTAATGGCTCCGACGCTGACTCTGGTAACATTTCCTACTAGGACGAGGACAAGATTGCCATCGTAGGTACGTTTTTCGATTCCTTCATAGAGTCGCAGTTGTTGGGCTACTTTTTGGTAATGACTGTGAATTGCTAAGAAGAGTAGGGTGAGTACGAGAATAATCGGGAAGAAGGGCCAGATATCACTGAGACGGAAAAAGAGCAAGATTAGTACAATCGCGTAGCAAATGATTGCCCCAAGGATATTAGCAAGAGCAGGTTTTAAGAAATTTGCTCCTTTTTCTTTTTTCCAATGGCGAATCATCCCAGTCTGAGAAAGGGCAAAGGGCACGAATACACCGATAGTATAGAGAGGAATCAAACGTTCGGTATTGCCATTAAAAATGAGAAGAAGAATCATAGCCCCAAATGCCAGAGTTAAAATTCCATTGGAGTAGCCTAGGCGGTCTCCTTTTTCCATAAAGAGATGGGGCATGTATTTGTTTTTAGCCATATTGTAAGCCAGCATAGGGAAAGCCGAAAAGCCAGTATTTGCAGCTACGGCCAAAATCAAGGCTGTGGAGAATTGGAAGATATAATACCCAAGATGGCCTAAGAAAGAAGTGCCAAGGATGCCTTGAGCCATCTGTGAAAGAATAGTTTCTCCGTGTTGAGGCATAATCCCCATCCAGTAGTTTAGGAAGGTAATGCCTGCAAAAAGAAAACCTAAAATCAGTGACATAATGGTCAAGGTTTGAGCGGCATTCTTTTCTTTTGGAGCCTTGAAAAAGGGAACGGCATTTGAAATAGCTTCAACCCCTGTAAGAGAGGCAGATCCGCTGGTAAAAGCTCTTAGAACGAGAACGATAGACAGGCTCGGAACAGCATGCCCAATAGGTGAAGTTGCCTGATAGCTGAGAGAACCTGTCATTAGTTGAAAGATTCCATAGAGCAAGAGAAAGACAGTGCTGATGATAAAGAGATAGACAGGAATCATCAGTGAACTGGCAGATTCTTTTAAGCCCCGTAAGTTCAAGAGCATGAGCAAGCAAACCAGAAAAATGGAGATGTGGAGGTTGTAAGGGTGAAGAGCAGGGAGAGCTGCTGTGATAGCGTCAGCTCCAGAAGCAACAGACACCGCTACGGTCAACATATAGTCAACCAGAAGACTACCTCCAGCAATCAAGCCAAGTTGGGGAGATAGATTTTCTCGAGTAACCATATAAGCCCCTCCTCCTTGAGGGTAGGCGTGGATTATTTGACGGTAGGAGACGGTCAGACTGGCTAGGAGCAGGAGGACAAAAAGGCCGATAGGAAGGCTCCACCATATAGCAAGTGGAGAGAGACTAGCCAAGACGAGGACTACTTGCTCAGGCCCATAGGCAATGGAAGATAGAGCGTCGCTTGACAACATGGCTAAGGCCTGCATTTTTCCCAGCAGCCCTCCCTCGCCTTCTGTTAAGGACTTAAGAGGCCGACCGATAAATGTATGTTTTAATTTTGTAAACATGGTCATTTCCTTTTCTGAAAATTTCAATAAGTGCTATTATACTGCTTTGGGAAAATAGCGTCAAGAGACGACGATGGATTTTAGAATATTTTTTACAGATGAGGAGAGGGGGCAGTTTTTTGGTATAATAGAAGATAGAAAACGAGGTTAGAAGAGATGATTTTTGATACACATACACACTTGAATGTAGAAGAATTTGCGGGTCGTGAGGCAGAAGAAATTGCCTTGGCTGCTGAGATGGGTGTGACACAGATGAATATTGTTGGTTTTGATAAACCGACGATTGAGCGTGCTTTGGAGTTGGTGGATGAGTATGACCGACTCTACGCAACTATTGGTTGGCATCCTACAGAAGCTGGGACTTATACAGAGGAGATTGAAGCCTACTTGCTTGATAAGCTCAAGCATTCCAAGGTGGTTGCCTTGGGTGAGATTGGTTTGGACTACCATTGGATGACAGCGCCCAAAGAAGTGCAGGAGCAGGTTTTTCGCCGTCAGATTCAGTTATCTAAGGACTTGGATTTACCTTTTGTGGTCCATACCCGTGATGCGCTGGAAGATACCTATGAGATTATCAAGAGCGAGGGAGTTGGTCCTCGTGGTGGCATCATGCATTCTTTCTCAGGAACACTTGAATGGGCAGAGAAGTTTGTCGAGCTTGGTATGACTATTTCCTTCTCAGGAGTGGTGACTTTTAAGAAAGCAACTGACATCCAAGAAGCAGCTAAAGAGTTACCTTTGGACAAGATTTTGGTGGAAACAGATGCGCCTTACTTAGCACCTGTACCCAAGCGGGGTCGTGAAAATAAAACAGCCTACACTCGCTATGTAGTGGACTTTATCGCCGACTTGCGTGGTATGACGACAGAAGAGCTAGCGGCGGTAACAACTGCAAATGCGGAGCGAATTTTTGGATTGGACAGCAAATAATGAAAGAAAAAATTTCTCAAGTTATCGTGGTCGAAGGGCGCGATGATACGGCCAATCTCAAACGTTACTTCGATGTAGAGACCTATGAGACCCGAGGTTCTGCCATCAATGATCAGGATATAGAGCGGATTCAGCGCTTGCACCAACGTCATGGAGTCATTGTCTTTACAGACCCAGATTTTAATGGGGAGCGGATTCGGCGCATGATCATGACGGCCATTCCAACGGTTCAGCATGCCTTCCTCAAACGAGATGAAGCTGTTCCCAAGTCCAAAACCAAGGGGCGTTCTCTGGGAATTGAGCATGCCAGCTATGAAGATTTGAAAACGGCTCTAGCTCAGGTGACAGAACAATTTGAACATGAGAGTCAGTTTGACATCAGTCGTAGCGACTTGATTCGCCTTGGTTTTCTAGCAGGGTCAGATAGCCGTAAGCGACGAGAATATCTAGGAGATGCTCTCCGAATCGGCTATTCTAACGGTAAGCAACTCCTCAAACGCCTAGAGTTGTTTGGGGTTACTTTGGCAGAAGTGGAAGAAGCTATGAAATCTTATGAGTAGGAAAGATGTAGCCGTTACAATTTTTTAAGTTTCACAGTATTTTTCGAAGCAGGTAGAAGAGGAGGCGTCTGATGTTAATTGGTCAAAAAATTAAAGAGATTCGGATAGAAAAAGGAATTAGTCGTCCAGATTTTTGTGGAGATGAGCAAGAACTGACAGTTCGTCAACTGTCGCGAATTGAAAGTGGAGCTTCGCAACCAAGTTTGCCCAAGTTAGACTATATTGCTCGCCGGCTAGGAGTTCCAGCTTATATCCTTATGCCGGATTTTTCAGCTCTTCCTCCTGCTTATTTAGAATTGAAATACCAAATTTTACGTGAACCAATCTATGGTAAAGAAGAGGAGTATGATAAGAAGGAAGCGTGTTTGGAAGAGATAGAGGATTTATTTTATGAGCAACTTCCTAATGAGGAAAAAATATGGTTTGAAGCTACTAGAGCAACGATAGATGTTATTCGAAGCGGACGACCAGAATATGGGGAAACCGTACTGGACGATTATTTTAAAACAATTTATGATAAGGAATTGTTTTTGATAAATGAATTAGAAGTTATCAACTTATATTTTGCTATAGTGCTTACAAAGATAAAACAAGGTCAAAATCAGATTGAAGAAATTAACAGAATTCATTCGTTTTTAGTTCGTTTGACAAATCATGTAGAATTAATTGCACCAGAATATCTGTTTGCTTTAAGTAACACTTTGTTTTCGGGTCTAGCCTGTTTGGATAATTTGTCGTCTTATGATTCACTCGGAGCTTATATCTTTAGCCTTAATCATATAATGGAAAAAACACAAGATTTTCAGAAGAAACCAATTATATTAATGTTGGAGTGGAAATTATCTCTAATAATAAACAATGATTATGTTTCTGCCGAACAGTTCTATCAGAAATCGAAGCTATTTGCTGATATAATAGAAAATTCTTATTTAGTTACTATGTTGGAGAAACAGTGGCAAGAAGATTTAAAAAAATATTTATAAACATAGTGAATCAGTGACAAAAATGTCCTTGTTCTAGTATTGAAATAGTTCTAAAGTTCGTCTTTAGGACTGTTTTTTATATATAAGCTAAAAATGACACGAAATGGTTCTATTTTAAGGACATTGATGTCCTTTGAGTTTATTTAAGAATAATTTATAATTAATAAAAATGTGAAAGGAGATTACAGTATGAACTTTTTTAGTTTATTTTATTTAGTTACTTGGTGGTTTAAATAAAATTTAGTTATGTCTACTTAGTCTCAAAAAATTTATTCATAACATATAATAAATACAACTTGATAGACTAAATTAGAAAAATAAGGAGAGGATACCATGAGGTGTTGCTTTGAAAAGGTCTATGATCCAGGACTTAGTTTTACTTGAATAGAAAATGGACAATATATAATAAATATTTATGATAAAATAAAAAATAGAGGAGTATCAATATGAAACAAACAGTTAAAAAATTAGCCCTTGTAGCGAGCATTGCAGCAACATTAGGTGGAAGTGTAGCAGTAGTATCGGCCGCGGTTAAGTATCCAGATGGTGGTGTCTGGACGTATGGTTCAGGTGACGGAGGTGCTTACTCAAACTACTATCACTCTTCAGAATATCATAGCTCAACAGTTGTTAGTAGAAAAACTGGTTCATCTGATAAGGGATATGCTGGTGCTGGAGGGACTTCTCGTGCATGGATTCGTACTTCTTGGGGAGAGAAAGTTGCATTCTACTATAATGTTTAGAATGGTATAGCCCTATTGTTTAGCTTTACTTGGTCACCTTCTCACTAAGTGACCAAGTAACTTTTTGGAGGAAATGATGAAACGTTTATTTATTTTGATTTCAATGGTATTGGTATCGCTTTATATGGTGATAACTTCCGTTGACCATCGAGAAGAGATTTTATTTGGTAACTATCCTTCTGTTGATGTGACAGGAATGGTGATAAATCAACCAGTAGCTAGTCGCGAAGAGGTGACAGAGGCTTTGAGTCACTTGGCGGTAGAGCATAATAGTCTCATCGCCCGTCGGATTGTTGAGCCAAATGAAGCTGGAGAAACACGCTTTATCTATGCCACTTATGGTGAGGGAGAGCTTCCAGAAGGTCTGACCATTTCCTCCAAGGAGAGTTCAGAAACGAGTGATTTATTAGGGTCTTACTTGATTGTGTCAGGAAGTTTGGATGGAGTGAGTTTACAGACCACCTTGAAAGAACTTGGTTATCAAGGCTTTGTTTCGAATGGAGAAGATCCATTTTCGATAGTCTTATTATTGGCGGCCACCCCTATGGGGCTACTGAGTCTAGCTATTTTTCTGCTGACCTTTATGAGTCTGACCCTGATTTATCGGATCAAGTCCCTTCGTCAAGCAGGGATTCGCTTAATAGCTGGTGAGAGCTTGTTTGGGGTGGCTCTCAGACCAGTGTTAGAAGATGTGAGACAGCTTATCTGCTCAGTGCTGGTATCCAGTCTTTTGGGATTGGGGATTCTCTGGTATCAAGGTGCCTTGTTTATGGCAACGGTACAACTGGTCATCATTGGTCTTTTGCTTTATGGATTGGCCTTGGTAGGGATTTCTACCTTATTAAGTATCGTGTATCTACTTGGTTTACAAGAAAATAGTCTGGTGGATCTATTGAAAGGGAAACTCCCTCTCAAACGTATGATGACATTGATGATGGTGGGGCAACTCTTGGCCGTGCTGGTGGTCGGCTCGAGTGCGACTGCTCTCCTACCCCACTACCGTGAAATGCAGGAAATGGAGAGAGCTAGCGATAAATGGAGCCAGTCCTCAGACCGTTACCGTCTATCCTTTGGTTGGTCTAGTGCATTTGCCGATGAAGAAGGAATGCGTAAGGATAATCGTGAGTGGCAGACATTTACTGAAGAACGGTTAGCCAATACAGACTCTTTTTATATTATGAGCAATGTTGACAATTTCTCAGATGGAGCAGAAGTGGACCTAGATGGCAATCGTCTCAATGACTACACACCGTCAGGGAATGTCATCTATGTCTCACCGCGCTATCTGATAGAAGAAAAGATTACCGTTTCTTCAGAGTTTATGGATAAGATGCAAAACTTGTCTGAGGGAGAGTTTGGGCTGATCTTGCCTGAGAGCTTGCGAGAGCAGTCTGCCTACTATCAAGGATTATTTACAGATTACCTGCAAAACTTTTCATCTGAAAGTGTAGAAGTGACGAGTCAGAAACACTACCTCCCACAGGTAACGCTAGCTTTTACAGAAACAGGACAGGAACGCTTCCTCTATAACGATGGGTACAAGACGACACGCCAGTACCTAAAAGATCCGATTATTGTAGTTTTAACGCCGCAAGCGACTGGAACAAGACCTGTTGCAGGGATGTTATGGGGAACTACGGCTAATAGTGCCTTGAAATTAGATCAATATCAAGACAGCATCACAGCTCTAAAAGAGCAAGGTCTGTATCACAAGGTCTCTTATTTGGTAAAAAGCCAGCTATTTTTTGCCAAGGTACTAAATGACAAACGGATGGAGTTCTACTCTCTCCTTATTGGGACTATTTTGACTCTATCTACGGCTATCTTGTTATTTGATTCCATGAATCTTCTCTATTTTGAGCAGTTTAGACGGGAGATCATGATTAAACGTCTTTCTGGTATGACAATCTATGAGCTTCATGGCAAGTACTTACTGGCGCAAGGAGGAGTTCTCTTACTTGGGCTAATCCTATCTAGTGTTTTGACAGGAGATAGCTTGATTAGCGCTCTAGTTGTAGCTTTGTTTACGCTTAACGCTCTGTTGATTTTAGTTAGACAGGATAAAAAAGAAGAAGCTGGTAGCATGGCAGTATTGAAAGGAAAATAAGATGATTGATATTCAAGGATTGGAAAAGAAGTTTAATGACCGCGCGATTTTCTCTGGTTTAAACCTCAAGCTGGAGAAGGGCAAGGTTTATGCCTTAATCGGTAAGAGTGGAAGCGGAAAGACGACTCTGCTGAATATCTTAGGTAAACTAGAAAAGATAGATGGAGGAAGGGTTCTCTATCAGGGGAAAGATTTAAAAACCATTCCCACTCGTGAGTATTTTCGAGACCAGATGGGCTATCTCTTTCAAAATTTTGGCCTCTTAGAAAACCAATCAATCAAAGAGAATTTGGATTTGGGCTTTGTTGGTCAGAAAATCTCAAAAGTAGAACGTTTGGAAAGGCAAGTGGAGGCTTTAGAAAAAGTTAATCTAGGGTATTTGGATCTAGAACAAAAAATTTATACCTTATCTGGGGGAGAGGCTCAACGAGTTGCCCTTGCGAAGACTATTTTGAAAAATCCACCCTTGATTTTGGCAGATGAACCAACAGCAGCTCTTGATCCTGAAAATTCAGAGGAGGTTATGAATCTCTTGGTGGGCTTGAAAGATGAAAATCGAATGATCATCATTGCGACCCATAATCCCCTAGTCTGGAATAAGGCCGATGAAATCATTGATATGAGGGAGCTTGCTCATGTGTGAAAAAATCCGTATTCGCAGGGTATCTGATTATCCTAGTGCCAGAGGTGGTTTAGAAGATATTCTCATCATGGAAAATATGACCAATCATCTCCTTTTGGTTCAAATCCGAGTGAATGGCTATTTGCTTGATTTTGCTAGTATTGAAGGGCAAAGGCAAAAGCATTATCGTTTGAAAAATTTACCTCAAACGGTTGAACTGACAGTGGACGACGTGGAGGAGGATGTAGATTTGACCCTACCTGAAAATCGAAGTTATAAAGAAGCTGATTTTTTTGAACGTATGTTTCGAGAGAACCGCTAAGTCCACCTTTAAAGATTTTCAAGACTATCTTTCTTCATGAGAGAAGATAGTTTTTTGGTATGATTTTCACCCCCAAAATACAAGGGGAATGTGTTACAATAGTAGTAACAGATAATAGAAAAGAGAATAGATGAGAATTGCAGATTATAGCGTGACCAAGGCAGTGCTGGAGCGTCACGGTTTTACCTTTAAAAAGTCCTTCGGGCAAAATTTCTTGACGGATACCAATATCCTACAAAAAATCGTGGATACGGCTGAGATTGATGACCAGGTTAATGTCATCGAAATTGGCCCAGGGATTGGTGCCTTGACGGAGTTTCTGGCTGAGCGTGCAGCTCAAGTTATGGCCTTTGAGATCGACCACCGTTTGGTACCGATTTTGGCAGATACCTTGCGTGATTTTGACAATGTGACCGTAGTCAACGAGGACATTCTCAAAGTCGGTTTGGCCCAACATATCCAGAATTTTAAAAATCCTGACCTGCCAATTAAGGTAGTAGCCAACTTGCCTTACTACATCACGACGCCTATTCTCATGCACTTGATCGAGAGCGGAATTCCTTTTAGTGAGTTTGTGGTCATGATGCAAAAAGAGGTAGCTGACCGCATTTCCGCTCAACCGAATACCAAGGCTTATGGTAGCTTGTCGATTGCGGTGCAGTACTACATGACGGCCAAGGTTGCCTTCATCGTACCTCGTACGGTCTTTGTGCCAGCGCCAAACGTGGACTCTGCTATTTTGAAAATGGTGCGTCGTCCAGAACCAGCCGTAGCAGTAGAAGATGAGAACTTCTTCTTTAAGGTTTCCAAGGCTAGTTTCACCCATCGCCGTAAGACCTTGTGGAACAATTTGACAGGTTACTTTGGCAAGACCGAGGAAGTCAAGGATAAATTGACCAAGGCTTTGGGCCAAGCAGGCTTGTCACCAAGTGTACGTGGGGAAGCTCTCAGCTTGGCAGAATTTGCCAGCCTAGCAGATGCACTTAAAGGGCAAGGACTCTAAGATGCAGGGACAAATCATTAAAGCCTTGGCTGGGTTCTACTATGTAGAGAGTGATGGCCAGGTTTATCAGACGCGCGCGCGTGGGAATTTTCGTAAAAAAGGCCATACCCCTTACGTTGGGGATTGGGTAGATTTCTCTGCAGAGGAAAATTCAGAGGGCTATATCCTCAAGATTCACGAACGGAAAAATAGTCTGGTCCGTCCGCCTATTGTCAATATTGACCAAGCTGTGGTGATCATGTCTGTCAAGGAACCTGATTTTAACAGCAATTTGCTGGATCGGTTCTTGGTTCTTTTAGAGCATAAGGGTATTCATCCCATCGTCTATATTTCCAAGATGGATTTGTTGGAAGATAGAGGAGAACTGGATTTTTATGAACAGACTTATAGTGACATCGGCTATGACTTTGTGACCAGTAAAGAGGAACTCTTGCCTTTGTTAACAGGCAAAGTGACGGTTTTTATGGGGCAGACGGGCGTTGGAAAATCAACTCTTCTCAATAAAATCGCACCAGACCTCAATCTTGAAACAGGAGAAATTTCAGACAGTCTGGGTCGCGGGCGCCACACTACTCGAGCAGTTAGTTTTTATAATCTCAATGGGGGTAAAATCGCAGACACACCAGGTTTTTCATCCTTGGATTATGAAGTATCAACGGCGGAAGACCTCAATCAGGCCTTCCCAGAGATTGCCACTGTCAGTCGAGACTGCAAATTCCGTACTTGTACCCATACCCATGAGCCTTCTTGTGCGGTTAAGCCAGCAGTTGAAGAAGGTACCATTGCGCCCTTCCGTTTTGACAACTACCTGCAATTCCTCAGTGAGATTGAAAATCGCAGAGAAACCTATAAAAAAGTCAGCAAAAAAATTCCAAAATAAGGAGAAACCTATGTCTCAATACAAGATTGCTCCGTCAATTCTGGCAGCAGATTATGCCAACTTTGAACGTGAAATCAAACGTCTAGAAGCAACTGGGGCAGAGTATGCCCATATCGATATCATGGATGGCCATTTTGTCCCGCAAATCAGTTTTGGTGCAGGTGTGGTTGAAGCTCTTCGTCCTCATAGTAAGATGGTCTTCGACTGCCACTTGATGGTAGCTAATCCAGAGCATCATTTAGAAGACTTTGCGCGTGCAGGTGCGGATATCATCAGTATCCATGTGGAAGCAACGCCCCATATTCATGGTGCCCTCCAAAAAATTCGTTCACTCGGAGTTAAGCCTTCAGTTGTTATCAATCCTGGCACACCAGTTGAAGCCATCAAGCACGTGCTTCACCTAGTTGACCAAGTCTTAGTCATGACAGTTAACCCAGGCTTTGGTGGGCAAGCCTTTCTACCAGAGACCATGGATAAGGTCCGTGAGTTGGTTGCCCTTCGTGAGGAAAAAGGTTTGAACTTTGAGATTGAAGTGGATGGTGGGATTGATGACCAAACTATTGCCCAAGCTAAAGAAGCTGGTGCGACCGTTTTTGTAGCAGGTTCCTATGTCTTTAAGGGAGATGTCAATGAGCGAGTACAAACTCTCAGAAAACAACTGGACTAGGGTTGCCGTTTTTGCAGGCGGAGACCGCGGTCATTATCGGACAGACTTTGATTGCTTTGTCGGTGTGGATCGAGGCTCGCTCTGGGTCTTGGAAGAAAAGCTGCCTCTTGCTCTAGCAGTTGGGGATTTTGATTCTGTTACTGCAGAAGAGCGACAGGTGATTCAAAAACGTGCCCAGCATTTTGTTCAAGCCCGACCAGAAAAAGATGATACAGATCTGGAATTGGCTCTCTTAACCATCTTTGAGCAAAATTCTCAGGCTCAGGTTACTATTTTCGGTGCTTTGGGTGGTCGTATTGATCATATGCTAGCTAACGTCTTTCTACCTAGCAATCCTAAGTTGGCTCCCTATATGCGCCAGATAGCGATTGAAGATGGGCAAAATTTGATTGCCTATTGTCCAGAAGGGACCAGTCAGTTAGAACCTCGTTTAGACTATGACTATCTAGCCTTTATGCCAGTTCGGGATAGCCAGCTGACTATTCTCGGTGCTAAGTATGAGTTGACTGAGGAAAATTTTTTCTTTAAAAAAGTGTACGCTTCTAACGAATATATAGATAGGGAAGTGTCGGTGACTTGCCCAGATGGCTATGTAGTCGTGCTGCATAGCAAGGACAGGAGGTAGGATGGAAAGTTTACTTGTTCTATTATTAATTGCCAACCTAGCTGGTCTCTTTCTGATTTGGCAAAGGCAGGATAAGCAGGAAAAACACTTAAGCAAGAGCTTGGAGGATCAGGCAGATCATCTGTCAGACCAGTTAGATTATCGCTTTGAACAAGCCAGACAAGCCAGCCAGTTAGATCAAAAAGACTTGGAAGTGGCTGTCAGCGATCGCCTGCAAGAAGTGAGAATCGAATTGCACCAAGGCTTAACTCAGGTCCGTCAAGAAATGACTGAGAATCTCCTCCAAACCAGGGATAAGACTGACCAACGTCTCCAAGCCTTGCAGGAATCAAATGAGCAACGTTTGGAACAAATGCGCCAAACCGTCGAGGAAAAACTAGAAAAGACCTTGCAGACACGCCTACAGGCTTCCTTTGAGACAGTTTCCAAGCAATTGGAGTCTGTCAATCGTGGTCTTGGAGAAATGCAGACAGTTGCCCGCGATGTCGGAGCCCTCAACAAGGTTCTCTCTGGAACCAAGACACGAGGGATTCTGGGAGAATTGCAATTGGGGCAAATTATTGAGGACATCATGACCCCTGCCCAGTATGAACGAGAATACGCAACGGTTGAAAACTCTAGTGAACGAGTGGAGTATGCCATCAAGTTGCCTGGACAGGGTGACCTGGAATATGTCTACTTACCGATTGACTCCAAGTTTCCACTGGCAGATTATTACCGCTTAGAAGAAGCCTATGAAGCGGGTGACAAGGACGAGATCGAACGCTGTCGTAAGTCGCTCCTAGCCAGCGTCAAACGCTTTGCCAAGGATATCAAGAGCAAGTACATAGCACCGCCTCGGACTACCAATTTTGGAGTTTTGTTTGTTCCGACAGAAGGTCTCTACTCAGAAATCGTCCGCAATCCGGTCTTCTTTGATGACTTGAGACGGGAAGAGCAGATTATTGTCGCAGGTCCAAGTACCCTATCAGCTCTTCTCAATTCCCTATCAGTTGGTTTCAAAACCCTTAATATCCAAAAGAGTGCTGACCATATTAGTAAGACTCTTGCTAGTGTTAAGACCGAGTTTGGCAAGTTTGGTGGCATTCTGGTCAAGGCACAAAAGCATCTCCAACATGCCTCTGGCAATATTGATGAATTATTAAACCGTCGTACCACAGCTATCGAGCGGACGCTCCGTCACATTGAGTTGTCAGAAGGTGAGCCTGCGCTTGATTTACTCCATTTCCAAGAAAATGAGGAAGAATATGAAGATTAGTCACATGAAAAAAGATGAGCTGTTTGAAGGCTTTTACCTAATCAAGTCAGCTGACCTGAGGCAAACTCGAGCTGGGAAAAACTACCTAGCCTTTACCTTCCAAGATGATAGTGGCGAGATTGAAGGGAAACTCTGGGATGCCCAACCTCATAACGTTGAGGTCTTTACCGCAGGTAAGGTTGTCCACATGAAAGGACGCCGAGAAGTTTATAACAACACCCCTCAGGTCAATCAAATTACCCTTCGCCTGCCTCAGCCTGGTGAACCCAATGATCCAGCTGATTTCAAGGTCAAGTCGCCAGTTGATGCCAAGCAAATCCGTGACTATATGTCGCAAATGATTTTCAAAATTGAAAATCCTGTCTGGCAACGAATTGTCCGAAATCTTTACACCAAGTATGATAAGGAATTTTACTCTTATCCAGCAGCCAAGACCAACCACCATGCCTTTGAAACAGGCTTGGCTTATCATACGGCGACCATGGTGCGCTTGGCAGATGCCATTAGCGAAATCTATCCTCAACTTAATAAGAGTCTGCTCTATGCGGGAATTATGCTGCATGACTTGGCTAAAGTCATTGAGTTGACGGGACCAGATCAGACCGAATACACAGTTAGAGGCAATCTCCTTGGGCATATTGCTCTAATTGATAGCGAAATTACCAAGACAGTTATGGAACTCGGTATCGATGATACCAAGGAAGAAGTCGTTCTGCTTCGTCACGTCATCCTCAGTCACCATGGCTTACTTGAGTATGGAAGTCCAGTCCGTCCACGCATTATGGAAGCAGAGATTATCCATATGATTGACAATCTGGATGCAAGCATGATGATGATGTCAACTGCTCTTGCTTTGGTGGATAGAGGAGAGATGACCAATAAAATCTTCGCTATGGACAATCGTTCTTTCTATAAACCAGATTTAGATTAACAATTTAAGAAAAATGAGCATTTTTTAGGATAAGAATGTTCGTTTTTTTATGTGAATATGGTATAATAGATAAAATATCAAAATTAAATGAAGTGGGAAATAGAAATGAAATTAAGAAGAAGTGATCGGATGGTTGTCATTTCCAACTATTTGATTAATAATCCTTATAAATTAACTAGTCTCAATACTTTTGCTGAAAAGTATGAATCTGCTAAATCATCCATCTCAGAGGATATCGTGATTATCAAACGAGCCTTTGAGGAAATCGAAATTGGTCACATCCAGACTGTAACTGGGGCTGGCGGAGGTGTTATCTTTACACCGTCTATTTCGAGTCAGGATGCTAAGGAAATGGTTGAAGACTTGCGTGCCAAGTTGTCAGAAAGTGACCGTATCTTGCCAGGTGGTTATATCTACCTGTCTGATTTGCTTAGCACACCAGCTATCTTGAAAAATATTGGTCGCATTATTGCCAAGAGCTTTATGGACCAAAAAATTGATGCGGTTATGACAGTAGCGACTAAGGGTGTTCCACTTGCAAATGCAGTTGCCAATGTCCTCAATGTTCCTTTTGTTATTGTGCGCCGTGACCTGAAAATTACCGAAGGTTCAACTGTCAGCGTCAACTATGTATCCGGTTCAAGTGGTGACCGCATTGAGAAAATGTTCCTTTCAAAACGTAGTCTCAAGGCAGGTAGCCGTGTCTTGATTGTGGATGACTTCTTGAAAGGTGGTGGAACTGTCAATGGGATGATCAGTCTCTTGCGTGAGTTTGATTCAGAATTGGCTGGTGTAGCGGTCTTTGCGGATAATGCTCAAGAAGAACGCGAAAAGCAGTTTGACTACAAGTCACTCTTGAAGGTAACCAATATTGATGTCAAGAATCAAACCATCGATGTTGAGGTTGGTAATATCTTTGACGAAGATAAATAAGAGATAGAACTAAAGGTTGGAACGATTGTCCCAGCCTTTCTTTGCAAATAGAATAGAAGGAAACTTATGAAAACACCATTTATTAATAAAGAAGACTTAGAAGCGATTGTTGCCGAGTTCCCGACTCCCTTTCACTTGTATGATGAGAAGGGAATTCGTGAAAAGGCAAGAGCCGTCAACCAAGCATTTTCGTGGAACAAGGGCTTTAAAGAATATTTTGCAGTTAAGGCTACTCCAACACCAGCTATCTTGAAAATTCTTCAAGAGGAAGGCTGTGGTGTGGACTGCTCTAGTTATGTGGAGCTTTTGATGAGCCATAAACTGGATTTCCCAGGTTCTGAGATCATGTTCTCTTCAAACAACACACCAGACAAGGAATACGCCTATGCACGTGAATTGGGTGCGACCATTAACTTGGATGCCTTTGAAGATATTGAACATTTAGAGCGTGCAGCAGGCATTCCAGAAATCATCTCATGTCGTTACAATCCCGGAGGCGTTTTTGAGCTGGGGACAGACATTATGGACAATCCTGGCGAGGCTAAGTTTGGAATGACCAAGGACCAGCTATTTGAAGCCTTTGCCATCTTGAAGGAAAAAGGAGCCAAGACTTTTGGGATTCACTCCTTCCTAGCGTCCAATACCGTGACCCATCTCTATTATCCAGAGTTGGCTCGTCAGCTTTTTGAATTGGCTGTTGAAATCAAGGAAAAGTTGGGCATTTCGCTAGACTTTATCAATCTTTCTGGCGGTATTGGTGTCAACTATCGTCCTGAGCAGGAGCCAAATGATATCGCCTTGATTGGTGAGGGAGTTCGTAATGTTTATGAAGAGGTTCTTACGCCAGCAGGTCTTGGTCAGGTTAAGATTTTCACCGAACTGGGTCGTTTTATGTTGGCACCTCATGGTGCTTTGGTCACAAGAGTCACTCATAAGAAGAAAACTTACCGTACTTATCTGGGTGTGGATGCATCAGCAGTCAACCTCATGCGTCCAGCTATGTATGGAGCCTACCATCATATTACTAACGTGCCCCATCCAGATGGACCAGCTGAAGTGGTAGATGTGGTTGGTTCGCTCTGTGAAAACAATGATAAATTTGCAGTGAATCGCGAACTGCCTCATACAGAAATCGGTGATTTGCTGGTAATTCATGATACAGGTGCCCACGGTTTTTCAATGGGCTACCAGTACAATGCCAAACTTCGTTCTGCGGAAATCCTATATACTGAAGAAGGCAAAGCCCGTCAAATCCGCCGTGCAGAGCGCCCTGAGGACTACTTTGCAACCTTGTATGGCTTTGATTTTGAAGAATAAAATGATAATTAATTGAAAATGAAATTGAAAAACAGATTGCTTTCTAAAAAATAGGCAAAAATCTTGTTTTTCCTTCAAGTCATGATATAATAAAACTATAAAACGTTTTCAAGGAAGGTAACGATATGTCTGAAGAAACAATTGATTATGGACAAGTGACAGGAATGGTGCATTCGACAGAAAGTTTTGGGGCGGTAGATGGCCCTGGTATTCGCTTTATTGTCTTTTTGCAGGGCTGTCACATGCGTTGCCAGTATTGCCACAACCCAGACACTTGGGCTATGGAGTCCAATAAATCACGTGAACGGACGGTAGATGATGTTTTGACAGAGGCCTTGCGCTACCGCGGTTTCTGGGGGAATAAGGGTGGGATTACAGTCAGTGGAGGAGAAGCCCTCTTGCAGATTGATTTCTTGATTGCCCTTTTTACCAAGGCCAAAGAACACGGAATCCACTGTACCTTGGATACCTGTGCCCTTCCTTTCCGTAATAAACCACGTTACCTTGAGAAGTTTGACAAACTCATGGCTGTCACTGACTTGGTCCTCTTGGATATCAAGGAAATCAACGAAGAACAGCACAAGATTGTCACTAGCCAAACCAATAAAAATATCTTGGCCTGTGCCCAATATCTATCAGATATTGGAAAACCTGTCTGGATTCGCCACGTGCTAGTTCCAGGATTGACAGACAGAGACGATGACCTGATTGAACTTGGGAAGTTCGTCAAGACCCTTAAAAATGTTGATAAGTTTGAAATTCTACCTTATCACACCATGGGTGAGTTCAAATGGCGTGAATTGGGAATTCCTTATTCACTCGAAGGGGTTAAACCACCAACAGCAGATCGCGTCAAGAACGCTAAAAAACTCATGGATACCGAAAGTTACCAAGACTATATGAAACGTGTACATGGATAAAAAAGAAGCCTGATAGAAACATCGGGCTTTTGACTTGTAAAAAGACTTAGCAAACCAGCTAAGCCTTTTTCTTATCTCGAACGTTGTTTTCCAGCGTTGCGATTTTTGTGTTTTTTCTTGCTTGAGATAGCAGTTGGTTGTTCAGGAGTAACGTCTTTTCGTCCACTTGGTGTAGAGAAAGCACGTGCTTTTGGTGGGTTCTTGGCCAGTTCTTCACGGACTTTTTTGCGAAGTTTTGGACGAACGATATAGTTGACGATAAACTGTTGGAGAATCATCATGAAACCACCGACAACCCAGTAAAGTGTGACACTAGCTGGTGAGAAGAGGGAGAAGACGACGATCATGAGTGGGCTCATGTAAATCATTTTCTTGATTTGTTCTCTTTGCATTTCATCTTCTACTCCGTGAAGTGAAAGGAGCGATTGAAGATAGTAAAGAATACCAGCGAAGGCAACCAAAATCATACTTGGAGAACCTAGAGGAATTCCTAGGTAGCTTGCTTGAGCAACACCTTCAGTATGTTGAGCAGCAAAGTAGATAGCTGAGAAGAAAGGCATTTGAAGGAGGATAGGGAAACATCCTACACCACCAAACATGCTGATGCCGTGCTCTTTCTGAGCGGCAAAGAGAGCTTGTTGGGCTTCGAGTTTTTCTTCTTGAGTCGTTGCTTCTTTGAGACGTGTTTGGTGTGGCTCAAGGACGTGCTTGAGGGCGTTCATCTTTTCAGAGTGAAGCGTTGCCTTCCATGATTGGTAGATACCCAGTGGCAAGATAATCAAGCGCACGATAATAGTTACGATGATGATAGCAACCCCAAAACCAAGTCCCTTGTCATTGGCGAAGTACTTGATAGCTTCTCCCATCGGAGCACCCAAGAAATCCCAAACGGGACCAATTGGCTTACCTGTTGCTTTATCAATCTGAACGCAACCAGTCAAGACTAGCAACATAGCCACTCCCATAGCTGAGAGTGCAAAACGTTTAATAGATTTCACTGTTTTTATTCCTTCTTTAAAAATTATACCTTTCTATTCTACTGTTTTTTTACAAAATATACAATAGTTCTAGAGACCTAATTTGCGATTTTAAAGTCAGGGTAGGGAGGAAAGTTACTCAGTTGGACATCTAAGTAGCTGACTTTTGAAAAAGGTGTGGGTCCTTTGCGGATTTCTTGGATAAATTTTGCCATGATAGCAGATGAGTCTGCTTGGGCTAATATTTCCACTGTGCCATCGTCGTTATTCCATACCCGACCTGTGATGCCACCAATTTCAAGTGCCAAGCTGTAAACACCCCAACGAAAGCCGACTCCCTGTACCCTACCTTGGGCAATCATTCTAACCTTTTGCATACCAAACCCCTTTGATTGTGTTATAATATTTCTATGACTATTATAACCTCAAAAGCCAATTCTGTGGTAAAAAATGCCAAGAAATTACACCAAAAAAAATACCGCAAGTCTGCTTATTTGATTGAAGGCTGGCACTTGTTTGAAGAAGCTGTGCAAGCTGGGGTGACGATTGAGAAAATCTTTGCCTTAGAAAATTACCGAGATCAGTTAGCTGCCTTTCCGCAAACTGTCTGGGTGTCAGAGGATATTTTGCTAGATTTGGCGGATTCTCAGACTCCACAGGGAATTGTTGCCGTGGTTCAAAAAGAAGAAGTAGGGCAAGCTGACTTTAGTCAGGGTAAGTTCTTGTTTTTGGAAGATGTGCAAGATCCTGGTAATGTGGGAACTATCATTCGGACTGCGGATGCAGCAGGTTTTACTGGAGTGATTGTTTCAGATAAGTCGGCAGATATCTACAGTCTCAAGACCCTACGTTCGATGCAAGGCAGTCATTTTCATCTGCCTATTTACCGAATGTCTAGTCAAAGACTTCTCGAGGGAGCTAAAGAAGCAGGTATCCCAGTGCTGGCAACAACCCTATCTAAAGATTCTGTTGATTACAGAGAACTGTCTCCTATAGAAAATTTTGTACTAGTCATGGGAAATGAGGGTCAAGGAATTAGTCCCCTCATGGCTGAAAGTGCAGACCAGTTGGTTCACATTAGTATGAAGGGACAGGCGGAGAGTTTGAATGTTGCCGTTGCAGCAGGTATTTTAATTTTCCATTTAAGCTAATTTTAACTTTCTTTGTTATAATCAAGGAAAGATGTTCATAGAAAAGGAGAAAAGATGAATCACACTATTATTCATGACCGTACTGGTCTCAATCAATTTTACGCTAAGGTTTATGCCTTTGTTGGGCTAGGAATCGGGCTATCCGCCTTGGTATCTGGCCTCATGTTGACGGTTTTTCAGTCTCAGTTGGTTTACTTTTTGATGCAGGGACGTCTCTGGTTGACCATTGCAACCCTTGCGGAGCTAGCACTAGTCTTTGTTGCCAGTAGCATGGCCTTAAAGAATAGTCCAGCTGCTCTTCCAGTATTTTTACTTTACTCCGTTTTAAACGGCTTTACCCTCAGTTTTGTGGTGGCCTTCTATACTCCGGGTACAGTTTTATCCGCCTTTGTGTCGAGCGCCCTTCTCTTCTTTGTCATGGCGGCAGTCGGTATGTTCACCAAGAAAGATTTGAGTGGCCTTGGTCGAGCGATGATGGCGGCTCTTATCGGTTTGCTGATTGCTATGATAGTCAATATTTTCTTGGCTAGTGGCTTCTTTGATTATATGATCAGCGTAGCCATGGTCTTGGTCTTCTCTGGGCTGATTGCTTGGGACAATCAAAGGATTCGCCTTGCCTATGAACAATCACAAGGTCGTGTAGCAACAGGTTGGGTTGTGTCAATGGCTCTCAGTATCTATCTTGATTTTATCAATCTCTTCCTAAGTATTCTACGTATCTTCGGTCGCAATGATTAAAAGGTCTATGAAATCAGTGTTTTGAGTGACACTGATTTTTTTAAATTTTCTCTTTTCTTTTCTTGGAAATAGGTGTATAATGCTTTTAATTAATTTTTGAGGAGTAGCCTATGAAGAAAAGTTTTATTCACCAACAAGAAGAAATTTCTTTTGTCAAAAACACTTTTACCCAGTATTTGAAAGATAAGCTAGAAGTTGTCGAAGTTCAAGGTCCTATCTTGAGCAAGGTCGGTGACGGGATGCAGGATAACCTGTCTGGTGTGGAAAATCCAGTATCTGTTAAGGTTTTGCAGATTCCTGATGAAACCTATGAAGTGGTGCACTCACTTGCTAAATGGAAACGTCATACTTTGGCTCGTTTTGGTTTCGGTGAGGGTGAAGGTCTTTTCGTCCACATGAAGGCTCTTCGTCCAGACGAAGACTCGCTGGATGCAACCCACTCTGTCTTTGTGGATCAGTGGGACTGGGAAAAGGTCATTCCAAATGGACAACGCAACATTGCTTACCTAAAAGAAACAGTTGAGAAGATTTACAAGGCCATTCGTTTGACAGAACTAGCTGTTGAAGCTCGCTATGATATCGAGTCTATCTTGCCAAAACAAATCACTTTTATCCACACAGAAGAATTGGTAGAACGCTACCCAGACTTGACTCCAAAAGAACGTGAAAATGCTATCTGTAAAGAATTTGGAGCTGTCTTCTTAATTGGTATCGGTGGGGAATTACCAGACGGTAAACCGCACGATGGACGTGCACCAGACTACGATGACTGGACAAGTGAGTCTGAAAATGGCTATAAGGGTCTGAATGGTGATATTCTTGTTTGGAACGAGTCTTTAGGTGGAGCCTTTGAGTTGTCTTCTATGGGGATTCGTGTAGATGAAGAAACTCTTCGCCGTCAGGTAGAAATCACAGGTGATGAAGACCGCTTGGAATTGGAGTGGCACAAGGCTTTGTTGAATGGCCTATTCCCATTGACAATCGGTGGAGGAATTGGACAATCTCGTATGGCTATGTTCTTACTTCGCAAGAAACATATCGGAGAAGTGCAAACAAGTGTTTGGCCTCAAGAAGTCCGAGATACTTACGAAAATATTTTGTAGAGAATCGAACCGCAAGGTTCGGTTTTCTTTCTCTTTTCGCCCATAATTTGGTATAATAAACGGTATGAAAATCGTATCAGGAATCTATGGGGGACGTCCCCTCAAGACACTAGAAGGAAAGACGACAAGACCTACTTCGGATAAGGTTAGGGGAGCCATTTTTAACATGATTGGTCCCTACTTTGAAGGGGGACGAGTCTTGGACCTGTATGCAGGTAGTGGTGGTTTATCTATCGAGGCAGTATCGCGTGGCATGGCTAGCGCTGTTTTGGTGGAGCGAGACCGTAAGGCTCAGGCTATCGTGGCTGAAAATATTCAGATGACCAAGGAAGTTGGAAAATTTCAACTCCTCAAGATGGATGCAGAGAGGGCGTTGGAACAGATCTCTGGGGAATTTGACCTCGTTTTCTTAGACCCTCCCTATGCCAAGGAACAAATCGTAGCAGATATTGAAAAAATGGCTGAGAGGGAGCTTTTTTCTGAAGATGTCATGGTCGTGTGTGAGACGGATAAGGCCGTTGAACTTCCAGAAGAAATTGCCTGTCTTGGCATCTGGAAGGAAAAAATTTATGGAATTAGTAAGGTGACAGTCTATGTCAGATAAGATTGGCTTATTCACAGGCTCATTTGATCCGATGACAAATGGGCATCTGGATATCATTGAACGGGCGAGCAGACTCTTTGATAAGCTCTATGTCGGTATTTTTTTTAATCCCCACAAACAAGGATTTCTTCCTATCGAAAATCGTAAACGGGGGTTAGAAAAGGCTTTGAAACATTTGGGAAATGTTAAAGTCGTGTCTTCTCATGATGAATTGGTGGTCGATGTCGCGAAAAGACTGGGGGCTACTTGTCTAGTGCGTGGTTTGAGGAATGCGTCTGATTTGCAATATGAAGCCAGTTTTGATTACTACAATCATCAGCTGTCTCCTGATATAGAGACCATTTATTTACATAGCCGACCTGAACATCTCTATATTAGTTCATCAGGCGTTAGAGAGCTTTTGAAGTTTGGTCAGGATATTACCTGCTATGTTCCTGAGAGTATTTTGGAGGAAATAAGAAATGAAAAAAAAGATTAGATGGCCCTTATACGTCATTGCGGCCTTGATTATGACTTTCTTGGCGTTTGTAGTGCCCTTGCCCTATTATATAGAGGTTCCAGGTGGTTCGGAAGATATTCGCCAAGTCCTTAAAGTAAATGACACAGAAGATAAGGAAGCTGGTGCCTATCACTTCGTTACGGTTGGTGTCCAACATGCCACTTTAGCCCATATGATTTATGCGTGGTTGACGCCTTTTACAGATATTCGTAGTGCTCAGGAGACTACAGGTGGATCTTCCGATGTTGAATTTATGCGGATCAATCAATTCTACATGCAAACATCGCAAAATATGGCCAAGTATCAAGGGCTAAAAACAGCTGGTAAGGATATTGAACTTAAGTACCTTGGGGTTTATGTCTTGACTGTGACGGATAATTCGACCTTTAAAGGGATTCTCAACATCTCTGATACGGTCACAGCAGTCAATGATCAAACCTTTGACAGTTCCAAAGACTTGATTGATTACGTCAATTCTCAAAAACTAGGAGACTCCGTCAAGGTCACCTATGAAGAGGATGGGCAAACCAAGTCTGCAGAAGGTAAGATTATCACCTTGGAAAATGGCAAAAATGGAATTGGAATCGGCTTGATTGACCGTACAGAAGTAACCAGTGATGTCTCAATTCGCTTTTCAACAGCTGGTATCGGTGGTCCAAGTGCAGGTCTCATGTTTAGTCTGGCCATCTATACCCAAATAGCTGACCCTGGCCTTCGTAATGGCCGTATCGTTGCCGGTACAGGAACCATTGACCGCGATGGTAATGTGGGGGACATTGGAGGTATTGATAAGAAAGTTGTAGCTTCGGCTAGAGAAGGTGCCGCGATTTTCTTTGCCCCTGATAACCCTGTTAGCGAAGAAGAACAAAAAGCGCATCCTGATGCGAAAAACAACTACCAAACGGCCCTAGATACAGCCAAAACAATCAAGACAGATATGAAAATCGTGCCAGTTAAAACCCTACAAGATGCAATTGATTACTTGAAAAACAATCCCTAGTTTTTGAGTGAAGTTTCCAAACTAGCGCACAAACAGAGAAGATGGTATAATAGTCAAATGGTTCAATTATTATTCACTCTAAGCAGTCACATGCTCTTTATTTATGTGAGTTTTTACCTTTTAAAGGATCTTGTTAGATGGGAAAAGGTTTTAAAAGTGACAGCTGAGAATACAAGAAAAGTTCGTTTATTGATAGCTCTTTTCAGCATTGTAATGGGCTATATCTTGAGTTCTTTCTTTATCAGCCTGTATCGGTTGTGGCAAGAAGCACTTAGAGGATTATTATAATTTGCGTGTTTAAGAAATTACTTTCAAGATATTATTAAACTTATAGGGAGAAATAGAATTCATGGATATTATAATCTTATTATTGATAACGCTATTAATTTATTTGTTACCTCAAAATAAGGAATATCTAAATGTTAAATCTACATCAGGGCTTAGAGGATTTCTAGCTATAGGAATCATATTTCATCATTTGTCACAATGGGTTACATCTGGTGATGAATTTTCTAATTTTTCCTATATGGGAACTTATATCGTTTCTATTTTCTTCTTTTTATCAGCCTATGGATTGTATTTTCAGAACGAAAATAAGAAAAACTATCTAGATAATTTTTTAGTTAAGAGACTTTCTAAAATTCTAGTTCCATTTTTTTCTATATCTTTGATTTATATGTTTTATAGATTTTTAAACGGTCAATTAATGGATTTAGATTTTTTTGCTAATTTATTTAAAAAAGGAAGCACAATTATTTATAATGGTTGGTTTGTCGATATTATAATTTTAATGTATATATTTTTTTATGTATCATTTAAGTTTTTCAGAAATAAGTCCATATCTATTCTTATCAATACAATATTTATAATCAGTTATATTTGTTTAGCTATAAAATTAGGTTACGGTTTTTGGTGGTATAATAGCATTTTGCCTTTCATTGTTGGCTTATTATGGGCTAAAAATCAAGAGAAAATTGATAGAGTTTTAGATAGACATTATTTTATCATACTTGTTTTAGTAACTGTGTTACTCTTTACTTCACACCAATACGATATTTTGTTGAGGTATGTTCATTTAGAAGATAGTTATAGTTACGCGTTAGCCGCTAATTTAGATAATATTATTTTTACAATCTACTTTATTATTGTTTTTTTGAAAAAAATAAATTTTTCAAATATATATTTGATTTTAATAGGTAGTATATCATTTGAATTATATATGATACATGGATTAGTTATTTCTATGCTAGGAAAAATATTTGTGTCATCCAGAGTAAATGATGTGATATTTACATTTTTTGTGCTGATCCTTAGTCTAATTTTAGCTTGGATTATTAATAAATTAGTTAATAGAATTATAAAGAAAGTAAGTCTATTACAAAATCAAGAGTAAAGGAAATAAGTATGGAAAAAATTGTGGTTCAAGGTGGCGATAATCGTCTGGTAGGAAGTGTTACGATCGAAGGAGCAAAGAATGCAGTCTTGCCCTTGTTGGCAGCGACTATTCTAGCAAGTGAAGGAAAGACCGTCTTGCAGAATGTTCCTATCTTGTCAGATGTTTTCACTATGAATCAGGTGGTTCGCGGTTTAAATGCCAAGGTGGATTTTAATGAAGAAGATCATCTTGTTGAGGTGGACGCGACTGGCGATATCACTGAGGAAGCTCCTTACAAGTATGTCAGCAAGATGCGTGCATCTATCGTTGTCTTGGGACCAATTCTTGCCCGTGTAGGTCATGCCAAGGTATCCATGCCAGGTGGTTGCACCATTGGTAGCCGCCCCATTGATCTTCATTTGAAAGGTCTGGAAGCTATGGGGGCTAAGATTAGTCAAACAGCTGGTTACATCGAAGCCAAGGCTGATCGCTTACATGGCGCTCATATCTATATGGACTTCCCAAGTGTTGGTGCTACGCAGAACTTGATGATGGCGGCGACCCTGGCTGATGGGGTGACAGTGATTGAAAATGCTGCGCGTGAGCCTGAGATTGTTGACCTCGCCATTCTCCTCAATGAAATGGGAGCCAAGGTCAAAGGTGCTGGTACAGAGACTATTACCATTACCGGTGTTGAGAAACTTCATGGTACGACTCACAATGTAGTCCAAGACCGTATCGAAGCAGGAACCTTTATGGTAGCTGCTGCTATGACTGGTGGTGATGTCTTGATTAAAGACGCTGTCTGGGAGCATAACCGTCCCTTGATTGCCAAATTGCTTGAAATGGGAGTGGAAGTGACAGAGGAGACTGAAGGAATTCGAGTTCGCTCTCAACTAGAAAATCTAAAAGCTGTTCATGTGAAAACCTTGCCCCACCCAGGTTTTCCAACGGATATGCAGGCCCAATTTACAGCCTTGATGACCGTCGCAAAAGGGGAATCAACTATGGTGGAGACAGTTTTCGAAAATCGTTTCCAACATCTAGAAGAAATGCGTCGCATGGGCTTGCACTCTGAGATTATCCGTGATACAGCTCGTATTGTTGGTGGTCAACCTTTGCAGGGGGCAGAAGTTCTTTCAACTGACCTTCGTGCCAGTGCTGCCTTGATTTTGACAGGTTTGGTAGCACAAGGAAAAACTGTAGTTGGTAAATTGGTTCACTTGGATAGAGGTTACTACCGTTTCCATGAGAAGTTGGCACAGCTAGGTGCTAAGATTCAGCGGATTGAGGCAAGTGATGAAGATGAATAAGAAATCAAGCTACGTAATCAAGCGTTTACTTCTGGTCATTTTGGTACTGTTTTTAGGTGCTCTAGCCCTAGGTATCGGCTTAATGGTAGGTTATGGAATCTTGGGCAAGGGTCAAGATCCATGGGCTATCCTGTCTCCAGCAAAATGGCAGGAATTGATTCATAAATTTACAGGAAATTAGGCTGGAGAACCAGTCTTTTTCTAGAGATAAGGAGAAAAATGGATAAAAAAACAAGACAGACACTGATCGGGCTGCTAGTGTTATTGCTTTTATCTGCGGGAAGCTATTATATCAAGCAGATGCAGTCGACAGCTAATAGTCCTAAAACAAAGGTTAGTCAGAAAAAACAAGCTTCTGAAGCTCCTAGTCAAGAATTGGCAGAGAGTGTCTTAACAGACGCAGTCAAGAGTCAAATAAAAGGGAGTCTGGAGTGGAATGGCTCAGGTGCTTTTATCGTCAATGGTAATAAAACAAATCTAGATGCCAAGGTTTCAAGTAAGCCTTACGCTGATAATAAAACAAAGACAGTGGGCAAGGAAACGGTGCCAACCGTAGCAAATGCCCTCTTGTCTAAGGCTACTCGTCAGTACAAGAATCGTGAGGAAACTGGGAATGGTTCGACTTCTTGGACTCCTCCAGGCTGGCATCAGGTTAAGAATCTAAAGGGTACTTATACCCATGCGGTCGATAGAGGTCACTTGTTAGGCTATGCCTTAATCGGTGGCTTGGATGGTTTTGATGCCTCGACAAGCAATCCTAAAAACATTGCTGTTCAAACGGCCTGGGCAAATCAGGCGCAAGCCGAGGATTCGACTGGTCAAAACTACTATGAAAGTATGGTACGTAAGGCCTTGGATAAAAACAAGCGTGTCCGTTACCGTGTAACCCTTTACTACGCTTCGAATGAGGATTTGGTTCCTTCAGCTTCACAGATTGAAGCCAAGTCTTCAGACGGAGAGTTGGAATTTAATGTTCTAGTTCCCAATGTTCAAAAAGGGCTTCAATTGGATTACCGAACTGGAGAAGTGACTGTTACTCAGTAAAATATAACATAAACTCCTATGTCACTTGTGGATATAGGAGTTCTTTCTTACTAGTTTAAGCAGGGCTACAATAGACACTGATACTCAATGAAAATCAAAGAGCAAACTAGGAAGCTAGCCGCAGGTTGCTCAAAGCACAGTTTTGAGGTTGCAGATAAAGCTGACGTGGTTTGAAGAGATTTTCGAAGAGTATGGGAAAAATAATATGTACTGGACTATATTTTGTGATATAATAAAGGATAAGATACTATTTTAGGAGAAGAACTATGGAAGACCCAAGTAGTCAGAATTTGTTGCTACAATTTGTTTTATTGTTTATCTTGACGGTGTTAAATGCCTTTTTCTCAGCCACAGAAATGGCCATGGTTTCTCTTAATCGTGCACGGGTTGAACAAAAGGCAGAAGAAGGAGATAGACGCTATATCCGTCTGCTGAAGGTACTAGAAAATCCTAACCACTTTTTATCAACCATTCAAGTAGGGATTACCCTGATTACAATCTTATCAGGGGCGAGTTTGGCAGAAACTCTGGGACGAGAAATTGCATCTTGGCTTGGAAATGGCGAAACAGCTTATGCCGTTGCAAGTTTTCTATCTTTAGCATTTTTGACTTATATTTCCATCGTTTTTGGGGAATTATACCCTAAGAGAATCGCTCTTAATCTAAAGGATGCCTTGGCGATTCGTACAGCGCCAGTTATCATTGGGCTGGGGAAACTAGTTAGTCCCTTTGTTTGGCTCTTATCTGCATCTACCAATCTCTTGAGTCGCTTGACTCCGATGACCTTTGACGATGCTGACGAAAAAATGACCCGTGATGAAATTGAGTACATGTTGACAAATAGTGAAGAAACACTAGATGCTGACGAAATTGAGATGTTACAAGGGATTTTTTCACTAGATGAACTGATGGCCAGAGAAGTCATGGTTCCTCGAACGGATGCCTTTATGGTCGATATTCAGGATGATAGTCAAACCATCATCCAAAGTATTTTAAAACAAAATTATTCTCGTATCCCTGTCTATGATGGAGACAAGGATAACGTGATTGGAATCATTCACACCAAGAGTCTCCTTAATGCGGGCTTTGTGGACGGTTTTGACAATATTGTTTGGAAGAAAATCTTACAAGATCCACTTTTTGTTCCTGAAACTATTTTTGTGGATGACTTGTTAAAAGAATTACGCAATACCCAAAGACAAATGGCGATTTTGTTAGATGAATACGGTGGAATGGCTGGTTTGGTGACCCTGGAAGACCTCTTAGAGGAAATCGTTGGGGAAATCGATGACGAAACAGATAAGGCTGAAATCGAAGTTCATAAAATTGGAGAAGATACTTATATTGTTCAAGGTACCATGAATCTCAATGATTTTAATGACTACTTTGATGTTGAACTGGAAAGTGATGACGTTGATACCATCGCTGGTTATTATTTGACAGGAGTTGGGACCATTCCAACGACTGAGAGACTCAGTTATGAATTAGTCAGCCAAAACAAACAACTTATCCTAACCAATGATAAGGTGAAAAATGGACGTGTTACCAAGGTAAAAGTCCAAATTACCGAAGTTGAAATAGAAGAAGAAACAGAGTAAACTAGAGGCTTTTGTCACCAGGCGTGACAAAGCTTTTTTCAGTTGATTTCAAAAGGAAATTGTGTCCTCGAAAAACTCAGCCCCAAACTTGCCTCAAAAGTTTTTTAAAGTTATACGTATTTATTCAAGGAAAAAGAAAAAAGCCCTTTAAATTGGGCTTTCTGTTTAAATGAAACCTGATAAATCAAGTTAAAGAAGGCGGTAGACGGATTTGAACCGACGATCAAGCTTTTGCAGAGCCGTGCCTTACCACTTGGCTATACCGCCTTAACGTTTATTATTATACCTTGAAAATCATTCTCAGTCAATACTTTTTTCAGATTTTTTGTATGAATAAGCCTAAATATTCTGAAAATTCGTTTACTTTTCTTGAAATCTATGATATAATTGATGATAACCTATACTTTATAAGAGGAGTAAAGAAATGAAAAAAAGTAGAGTATTTATTGCAGCAGGAATTGCTTTGTTTGCGACGGGTGTGTTAGTGGCTTGTGGGAATTCAAAATCATCTGATTCGACAGCTCCAAAGACCTACGGCTATGTCTATTCGGCTGATCCAGAAACATTAGATTATATTATTTCTGGAAAAGAGAGTACGAAAGTGGCTACTTCAAACGGGATCGATGGCCTCTTCACAAATGATAAATACGGGAATTTGACTCCTGCGGTTGCAGAAGACTGGTCTGTATCAAAAGATGGATTGACTTATACCTACAAAATTCGTAAAGGTGTCAAATGGATGACATCCGATGGTGAAGAATATGCCGAAGTGACTGCTAAAGACTTCGTGAATGGATTGAAACATGCGGCAGATAAGAAATCAGAAGCTCTATATCTAGCTGAAACTTCTGTTAAAGGTTTATCTGATTATTTGGCTGGGAATTCAAAAGATTTCTCTACAGTAGGTGTTAAAGCGGTTGATGACTATACTCTTGAGTATACTTTGAACCAACCAGAACCTTACTGGAACTCTAAGATGGTTTATTCAATTTTCTGGCCATTAAACGAAGAATTTGAAAAGTCAAAAGGCTCTGATTTTGCTAAAGCGACAGATCCTACATCATTGCTATATAATGGACCTTTCTTGCTCAAAGGTTTGACTGCTAAATCTTCTATCGAATTTGCTAAGAACGAGCAGTACTGGGATAAAGAGAATGTTCATTTAGATACAGCAACACTTGCATATTTTGATGGTTCGGACCAAGAATCACTTGAGCGTAACTTTACAAGTGGAGCTTATAGTTTTGCTCGTCTTTACCCAACAAGTTCAAACTTCTCAAAGGTAGAGGAGTCATACAAGGATAATATTTTCTACACTCCGTCAGGAGCTGGTATTGGAGGTTTAGGTGTAAATATTGATCGACAAAATTACAAATATACATCTAAAACGACAGATGAAGAGAAAACATCTACTAAGAAAGCTCTTCTTAACAAAGACTTCCGCCAAGCCTTGAACTTTGCCTTTGACCGTACAGGTTATTCTGCTCAAGTTAACGGTAAAGAAGGTGCTCCTCTCGCAGTTCGTAATTTATTTGTGAAACCAGACTTTGTGACTGCAGGTGAAAAAACTTTCGGTGACTTGGTTGCTGAAAAAGTTACGACTTATGGAGACGAGTGGAAAAATGTAAACTTTGCCGATGGTCAAGACGGTCTCTTTAATGCTGATAAAGCTAAAGCAGAATTTGCTAAAGCTAAAACTGCTTTGGAAGCAGAAGGTGTGAAATTCCCTATCCACTTGGATGTTCCAGTAGACCAAACGTCTAAAAACTTTATCGCACGTATTCAGTCATTCAAACAATCAGTTGAAAAAGTTTTAGGTGAAGAAAATGTTGTCATCGACATTCAACAAATTTCTAAAGATGAATTCTTTAATGCGACTTATTATGCTGCTAATGCGGCGGCTGAGGATTGGGATCTTTCAGGTGCGGTTGGATGGAATCCAGACTATGAAGATCCATCAACTTATCTTGATATCCTTAAATCAACTAATAGTGAGCAAACGAAAACTTATATGGGTTATGATGATCCATCAAATGCAGCTGCAGCAAAAGTTGGTGTGAAAGATTACGATAAATTGCTCGATGAAGCTGGAAAAGAAACAAGTGATCTTAACAAACGTTATGAAAAATATGCTGCTGCTCAAGCTTGGTTGACAGACAGCTCACTCTTCTTACCAGCTATGTCTTCTACTGGTGCTGCACCATTCATTTCTCGTGTTGTACCATTCTCAGCTTCTTATAGCCAATCTGGAGACAAAGGTTCAAATCTCTACTTCAAATATATTCAGTTACAAAATAAGGTTGTAACAAAGGCTGATTATGAACAAGCTCGTGAGAAATGGCTCAAAGAGAAAAAAGAATCAAACGAAAAAGTTCAAAAAGAATTGACTAAACACGTTAAATAAATAACTCTCAAGGGAACTTTCTCTCCATGAGGAGAAGGTTCTTTTGGGATTTTAAAAGGAAACGATATGAAGAAATATATTTTTATGCGTGTCTTGCGGTCATTGGTTTCTATCTTCTTAGTAACAACCTTGACTTACACGATTATCTATACAATGGTTCCTCGAAAATTGATTTTCAAACAGGATACCAACTATAACAAGATTGCAACAACTGCTGATAAACGTGATAACTATGAAAATACTGTTTATGAGCGTATGGGCTATATCGAGTACTACGATACCAAAGAGTTGCAAGAAAAAGCTAGCCAGATGGATGCCTCTGTAACCGTTGAAGCTAATGACACCAACAAGGCTATCTACGAAAAATACATCAAACAAATCGGTCATGGTTGGACCCTGGGAGAATTTACTGAAAGTGGCCAATTCTACGCTACACGTGAAATTCCAATTTTTGAACGTGTGTTTAAATTCTATGCAAACTTGCTTGATATCGACCACACAAACAAGATTCAGGACCCAGAAAATCCAAATTTGGAGCGTTATTTGCGTTTTGAAAATGATCCCGCTATCGGCTGGTCTCTGGTAGGTTCAGGGACTAAACACAAGTACCTCTTGTACTTCAATAGTCAGTTCCCATTTGTTCACCAAAACTTTGTGAACTTGAATTTGGGTGATTCATATCCAACTTATGCTAATACTCCTGTGCTTCAAGTTATCACACAAGGACAAGGTCAAACTAAGACATCAGAAGTGCAATTCCCAACTGGTAAGAAAACATCTTCAGTTAATATCTACTCAAGAACCTACAAATCGCCTAGTCAGGCTGATTCTCGTGAAGTAGCTAACTATGGGAAAGATGACCCATATACTGCAACTGAAAGCAACTACCAATATCCTTCTATGATTGCTAGCTCTGCAGTCGTTGGATTGATTGGTTTGGTGATTTCTTATGCGATTGCCGTGCCACTTGGTTCAGCTATGGCTCGCTTCAAGAATACTTGGATTGATAGCTTCTCAACAGGGTTTTTGACCTTCTTGATGGCCCTTCCAACCATTGCCTTGGTTTACATTGTTCGTTTGATTGGATCATCAATTGGTCTTCCAGATTCATTCCCTATCTTGGGTGCTGGAGATTGGCGTTCGTATGTTTTACCAGCAGTTATCCTTGGTTTATTGGGTGCTCCTGGTACAGCTATTTGGATTCGTCGTTACATGATTGACTTGCAATCACAGGACTTTGTTCGTTTTGCTCGTGCAAAAGGTTTGTCTGAAAAAGAAATTTCAAACAAACACATCTTTAAAAATGCCATGGTTCCGCTGGTTTCAGGAATTCCTGGTGCTGTTATCGGGGTTATCGGTGGTGCAACCCTTACTGAAACAGTCTTCGCTTTCCCAGGTATGGGTAAAATGTTGATTGACTCTGTAAAAGCATCTAATAACTCTATGGTCGTAGGTCTTGTCTTCATCTTTACATGTATTTCTATCTTCTCACTTCTTTTGGGAGATATTTGGATGACTATTATTGACCCACGTATTAAATTGACTGAGAAAGGAGGCAAATAATGTCTACAATCGATAAAGAAAAATTTCAGTTCGTAAAACGTGACGATTTTGCCTCTGAAGCCATTGATGCGCCAGCCTATTCATACTGGGGCTCAGTGTTTAGACAATTTATGAAGAAGAAATCAACTGTAGTCATGTTGGGAATCTTGGTAGCTATCATTTTGATGAGTTTCATCTACCCAATGTTTTCTAAGTTTGATTTCAATGATGTCAGCAAAGTAAACGACTTTAGTGCTCGTTATATCAAGCCAAATGCTGAGCATTGGTTCGGTACAGACAGTAACGGTAAATCTCTCTTTGACGGTGTCTGGTTCGGAGCTCGTAACTCTATCCTCATTTCTGTGATTGCGACAGTGATTAACTTGGTTATCGGTGTTTTTGTCGGTGGTATTTGGGGAATTTCAAAATCAGTTGACCGTGTGATGATGGAAGTTTATAATGTCATCTCAAACATCCCATCTCTTTTGATTGTCATTGTCTTGACTTACTCAATCGGAGCTGGATTCTGGAATCTGATTTTTGCTATGAGTGTGACTACTTGGATTGGTATTGCTTACTCAATTCGTATTCAGATCATGCGTTATCGTGACTTGGAGTATAACCTTGCTTCACGTACACTTGGAACACCAACCTTTAAGATTGTTGTAAAAAACATTATGCCACAATTGGTATCTGTTATCGTTACGACGACATCTCAAATGCTTCCAGCCTTTATCTCATACGAAGCTTTCCTTTCATTCTTTGGACTTGGATTGCCGATTACAGTTCCAAGTTTAGGTCGTTTGATTTCAGATTACTCTCAGAACGTAACGACAAATGCATACCTCTTCTGGATTCCATTGACAACTCTTGTCTTGGTATCCTTATCCCTTTTCGTAGTTGGTCAAAACTTAGCGGATGCTAGTGATCCACGTACACATAGATAGGAGTAGAAATGACAAAAGAAAAAAATGTAATTTTGACTGCTCGCGATATTGTCGTGGAATTTGACGTTCGTGACAAAGTATTGACAGCCATTCGCGGCGTTTCCCTTGAACTAGTTGAAGGAGAAGTATTAGCCTTGGTAGGTGAGTCAGGATCAGGAAAATCTGTTTTGACAAAGACTTTCACAGGTATGCTTGAAGAAAATGGTCGCATTGCCCAAGGTAGCATTGACTACCGTGGTCAAGATTTGACAGCTTTATCTTCTCACAAGGATTGGGAACAAATTCGTGGCGCTAAGATTGCGACTATCTTCCAAGATCCAATGACTAGTTTGGACCCAATTAAAACAATTGGTAGTCAGATTACAGAAGTTATTGTAAAACACCAAGGAAAAACAGCTAAAGAAGCGAAAGAATTGGCCATTGACTACATGAATAAGGTTGGGATTCCAGATGCAGATAGACGTTTTGATGAATACCCATTCCAATATTCTGGAGGAATGCGTCAACGTATCGTTATTGCGATTGCTCTTGCCTGCCGACCTGATGTCTTGATTTGTGATGAGCCAACGACTGCCTTGGATGTGACCATCCAAGCTCAGATTATTGATTTGTTGAAATCTTTACAAAACGAGTACCATTTCACAACAATCTTTATCACCCACGACCTTGGTGTGGTGGCAAGTATTGCAGATAAGGTAGCGGTTATGTATGCAGGAGAAATCGTTGAGTATGGAACTGTTGAGGAAGTCTTCTATGACCCTCGCCATCCATATACATGGAGTCTCTTGTCTAGCTTGCCTCAGCTTGCTGATGATAAAGGGGATCTTTACTCAATCCCAGGAACACCTCCGTCACTTTATACTGACCTGAAAGGGGATGCCTTTGCCTTGCGTTCTGACTATGCAATGCAAATTGACTTCGAACAAAAAGCTCCTCAATTCTCAGTATCAGAGACACATTGGGCTAAAACTTGGCTACTTCATGAGGATGCTCCAAAAGTAGAAAAACCAGCTGTGATTGCAAATCTCCATGATAAGATTCGTGAAAAAATGGGATTTGCCCATCTGGCTGACTAGGAGGAAGGAAATGTCTGAAAAATTAGTAGAAATCAAAGATTTAGAAATTTCCTTCGGTGAAGGAAGTAAGAAGTTTGTCGCAGTTAAAAATGCTAACTTCTTTATCAACAAGGGAGAAACTTTCTCGCTTGTAGGTGAGTCAGGTAGTGGGAAAACAACTATTGGTCGTGCCATCATCGGTCTTAATGATACAAGTAATGGGGATATCATTTTTGATGGTCAAAAGATTAATGGTAAGAAATCGCGTGAACAAGCTGCAGAATTGATTCGTCGTATCCAGATGATTTTTCAAGATCCTGCCGCAAGTTTGAATGAACGTGCGACTGTTGATTATATTATTTCTGAAGGTCTTTACAATCATCATCTGTTCAAGGATGAAGAAGAACGTAAAGAGAAAGTTAAAAATATTATCCGTGAAGTGGGGCTTCTTGCTGAGCACTTGACTCGTTACCCTCATGAATTCTCAGGTGGTCAACGTCAACGTATCGGTATTGCCCGTGCCTTGGTCATGCAACCAGACTTTGTTATTGCGGATGAGCCCATTTCAGCCTTGGACGTTTCTGTGCGTGCTCAAGTCTTGAACTTGCTCAAAAAATTCCAAAAAGAACTTGGTTTGACCTATCTCTTCATCGCCCATGACTTGTCTGTCGTTCGCTTTATTTCAGATCGTATCGCAGTTATTTACAAGGGTGTTATTGTAGAGGTTGCAGAAACAGAAGAATTGTTTAACAATCCAATTCATCCATATACTCAAGCCTTGCTTTCAGCGGTACCAATCCCAGATCCAATCTTGGAACGTAAGAAGGTCTTGAAGGTTTACGACCCAAGTCAACACGACTATGAGACTGATAAGCCATCTATGGTAGAAATCCGTCCAGGTCACTATGTTTGGGCTAACCAAGCCGAATTAGCGCGTTACCAACAAGGGTTAAACTAATAATGGTTTTATAATTTCCATATCAATTTTTATGGGAATTATAAACCTTTTTTTGTTGGACTGATTTGAAAAAATCTTTGAAAGTATCCTGAAAGAATTTTCGAAAAATTTTAAAAAATTCTGAAATATTCTTGACAGCTGATGAAAAAGGTGGTAAGATAGGAAACATCAAAAAAGAAAGCAGAAAAAGAAATGAATAAGAGACAAGCTGTAACGATGAATCAAAACTTTTACTTTAGCTACTTTAGATAGTGTTTGTAGACATGTCACCATGGATGCAAACAGTTCAAGCAATTTGTTTGTATCTATGTGGCTAAGATTTTTGATTGTGGTCCATATAGATGAATATCTAAATGGACTAGCTAAGTTGTAACTTGTTAGCTTATTTCAAGCATCCGTTTAGATATTATCTAGGCGGTTTTTTGTTTTATCTTTTCTGAGAAGGAGTTTCATTATGAAAGTTGTTCGAAAATTACTAGCCCCTCTCTTGGTAGTGGGGATTCTCTTGACCTCTCTGATTAGTTTGCATCAGTTGAAGGCAGATAAGAAAAAAGATGTGTTTCGTATCGGTATTTCGCAATTTATTACCCACCAGTCCTTAGACGCTACTAGAGAAGGGTTTGTGGATGAGCTTGCCAAGCAAGGCTATGCTGAAGGGAAAAATATCGAGATTGATTTGCAAAATGCACAGGGAGAACAACGAAACCTAAAAACGATTTCCCAGCAACTAGCAGAATCTAGTGATGTCGTTCTAGCTATCGCAACGCCTTCTGCTCAGAGCTTGGCTAATACAACACAAACGACACCGGTTATCTTTTCAGCTGTAACAGACCCTGTCAGTGCCAAGTTGGTAGAGTCAAGAGAGCATCCTGGGGGCAATGTAACTGGAACAAGTGATCAGTCATCAGATGCTATCTCAACCCAAATCAATTTGATAAAGAAAGTGTTGCCAAAAGCTAAAACAATTGGAATCCTCTATACTCAGAGCGAGCCAAACTCAGTTGTCCAAAAGGATGAAGCTAAGCGACTTCTGGAAGAAAAAGGCTTTACCGTTGTTGAAAAAACAATCTTGGACAGTAACAATGTCAAAGCGGCAGCAGAGAGTTTGATGGCAGAAGTGGATATGGTTTTTGTACCAACGGACAATATCATTTCGTCAACCATGGAAACAGTTAAGCAGGTTTCTATTAAACACAAGGTTCCAGTATTCGGTGGCTCAACGGAAATGATTGCGGTTGGTGGTTTGTATAACTACGGTACCAATTATGAAGAATTGGGACGGCAGACAGCCCGCATGTTGATTCGTGTCTTAAAAGGTGAGAAACCAGAAAATATAGCAGTTGAGTTGCCTGAAAAACTGGAATTGCATACCAATCAAGAAATGGCAGATGCACTAGGAATTGATATTAGTAAGTTGGAAAGCAAGGAATAGGGAGGTTTAAGATGAGTTTTGTATTATCTAGTTTATCAGAAGGTTTGTTGTGGTCGATTATGGCCATTGGAGTTTACTTGACTTTCCGTATTTTGGATATTGCGGATATGACTGCTGAAGGAGCCTTTCCTTTGGGGGCAGCTGTCGTTGTATCGCAGATACAGGCAGGGACAAATCCTTGGATTGCGACCTTACTTGCTTTGCTGGCAGGTATGGTAGCTGGTCTTGTATCAGGAATGCTCCACACCAAGATGAAAATCCCAGCTCTCTTGACAGGGATTGTGACCTTGACAGGGCTTTATTCAATCAATATTAAAATCATGGGCAGTGTGCCCAACCTTTCCTTGGGAGATTCTTCAACTGTCTTTAAACAATTGGCGAGCTTGGGGCTGACAAATGAAGAAGCTGTTTTCTCATTCAGTTTGGCCTGTCTCCTACTTGTTTGTTTGGTCTTGACTCTTTTGATGAAGACAGAGATTGGCTTGGTCTTGCGTTCGACTGGGGACAATATTCCGATGAGTGAGGCCAATGGGGTTAATGTAGACACCATGAAGATTGTTGGTTACATGATTTCAAACGGCTTGATTGCCTTGTGTGGTTCCTTGTTTGCCCAAAATGATGGATTTTCAGATGTGACTTCTGGGACAGGAACCATTGTTGTTGGTTTGAGTGCAGTGATTATTGCGGAAGTTTTGATACACGACTTGACCATTGGAGGCCGCCTGTTATCCATCGGAATCGGTGCTATTGTTTACCGTTTGATTATTTTAAATATCTATGAGATTCCAAATCTAGATCAAAATCTGGTTCGTCTCTTTAATGCAATCTTGTTAGCCTTAGTTTTATTTGCACCAGAATTGCAAAAGAGATTAAAGATTCGTGGTCTGAAATTGAGAAATGAATAGGAGGAGAAAGTTATGGCAAGTTTGTTAACACTTGAAAATATTCACAAAACATTTGAAGCAGGGACGGTCAATGAGAACCATGTCCTCAAAGGATTAGATTTAGAAGTTGAAGAGGGAGATTTTATCTCTGTGATTGGTGGAAATGGAGCAGGGAAATCCACTTTGATGAATATCTTGGCTGGCAATCTATCGGTGGACGAAGGGGACCTTCTACTGGCAGGGAAATCCATTAAAAATCTGAGTGTAAGAAAGAGAGCCAAGGATATTGCCCGTGTTTTTCAAGATCCTAAGATGGGAACAGCTTCTCGTTTGACGATTGAGGAGAATATGGCTATTGCCTTGAGACGCGGGCAGAAGAGAGGGCTTGGTTGGGGAGTGAAGGAGAAGGACAGAATCCAGTTCCAAGAGGCCTTGAAGGAGTTGAATATTGGTCTTGAAAATCGTTTGAAAGTGGATACTCAATACCTTTCAGGAGGACAGAGACAGGCCTTGACCCTGGTCATGGCAGCCTTGGTAAAACCTAAGCTCTTGCTGTTGGATGAACACACTGCGGCACTTGACCCGAAAACTAGTCAAATGGTGATGGATTTGACGCAAAAGATTGTGGAGCACCATCAGTTGACTACTCTGATGATTACACATGATATGAACCATGCGATTGAGTACGGCAATCGTCTCATTATGCTTTATCAAGGTAAGATAGTGGTGGATGTTAAGGGAGAGGAGAAAAAGCATCTGACGGTTGAAGATCTCATGCATCTCTTCCAGAAAAATAGTGGGCAAAGCCTAGTTAGTGATGAATTGGTTTTGGGATAAAGAAAAAGGCCACACTTTGTTAGATACAAGGTGTGGTTGTATTTTATCTTTTAGACCAAGTTCTCTTCATAAAGAGAAGTAAGATTGGGTATATTTCCAAGCGCCCTGCAATCATTGCAAAGGAGAGGAGAATTTTTGAGATAGGACTAAAGATTGAGAAACTAGAAGTGGTTCCTAGGATAGGCCCAATATTATTGAAACAGCTAAAGACAGCGCTGGTCACAACCAGAAAATCATTGCTATCTAGGCTGACAATAAAGATAAGCGCTAGCAAAATCATAGAATAGATGACAAAGTATTTGAGAATCTTATGCTGGGTATCTTTGTCAATCACCGTTTTATTAACATGGAGGGTCAAAACACGGTGGGGCGATAGGATTGACAAAATTTGGTTTTTAGCAATTTTTGAAAGGATAAGGCCTCGAATAACCTTGAGTCCACCTGCGGTTGAACCAGCAGAACCACCGATTCCCATGAGGAAGAGGAGGATAAACTGGGAGAAGAGGGGCCAGTTGGTAATGTCTCCGTATCCAAAACCAGTCGTTGTAATGATGTTGGAAACCTGGAAGAAGGCCATTTCAAAACTCTTTGAAAATCCCGGGTAGAGGTAGAGAGTATTGAGGCTGATCAAGCCTGTAGAAATCATTACGATGACTAAGTAAGCCCGGAGTTCTTCATCTCCAAAGAAGGCCTTGATGCGACGGAGCATGAGGTAGTAGTAGAGGTTGAAATTTACCCCAAAAACCAGAACTCCGATACTAACTAGATAGGTAATCAGTGAGCTACCATAGTGGGCAATTCCGTCGTTATAGACGGTGAATCCTCCTGTACCCGCAGTACCCATAGCGATGATAAAACTATCAAATAGGGGCATACCAGCCAGATAATAGAGGATGACAAAGAGGGAAAAGAGAGCTAGATAAAGGAGATAGAGAATCTGGGCAGTATTTTTGAGTTTGGATACAACCTTACCGAAGACGGGACCAGGAACCTCAGCCTTCATCACTTCTAGGTGGCTATTCTTGGCATTGTCCATAATAGCAAGTGCAAAAACAAGCACTCCCATCCCTCCAATCAAGTGGGTAAAACTTCGCCAGAAGAGGAGGGAACGACTGAGAACCGAAACGTCGTTCAGAATAGTTGCTCCAGTAGTTGTAAAGCCAGAACTGATTTCAAAAAAGGCATCGATAACGCTGGGAATTTGCTTAGCAAAAACAAAGGGGAGACCGCCAAAGAAGGACCAAAGGATCCAACAGAGGGCAACAATCAAGACTCCCTCCTTGGCATAAATCCGTTGATTTTTGGGCTTTTGTAAAATTCCTGAACCGCCTAGTAATACGAGGATCCCTATTGTTGAAAAGAGGGCCGTAAAGACTTGGCTCGATTCACGGTAATAGAGAGCGACAGACACAGGAACCAAAAGAAGAACAGCTTCAATCAAAAGTAATTTTGAAAGGAGGTAACGAATCATACTTTTATTCATTTCTTACCTCGCGATCAAGTCATAAATCTTGGTGATGTTTGGCAACAAGGTTGTTACTAGGAGCTTGTCTCCAACTTCCAACATATCCTCCCCAGTAGGGAAAATAGTCTTGCCCTTTCGAATGATGGCTGCTATAAGAACCCCTTTTTTCAGTTTTAGTTGAGAAAGAGGTTTGGCAGTCATTTTATTGGCTTCCTTGATATGGAATTGCAGGGTTTCGATTTGGCCATTGGCTAGATGGTGCATGGCCTGAAGGTCTGAATACTGGGCATTAACACGGCCACGAATAAAGTGCATAATCGTATCTACAGCGATGCTTTTAGGTGTGATGATACTTGAAAAATCAGGCGCATTGATAATCTCGAGGAGACTGGTACGATTGACCTTAGTAATATTTTTCTGTACACCTACCCTGTCAAGGAACATAGAGGTAATCAGATTTTCCTCATCGACCCCTGTTAGAGTCGCAACGGCATCATAGTTTTGAGCACTTTCTTCCAGCAGGATATCTTTTACGGTACCATCTCCTTGAACGATGTAGAGGTTTGGGAATTTCTCGCTAAAGAAGCTAGCGATTTCAGGATTGATTTCAATAACCTTGGTATCGATACGACTGTCTTTGAGGATACCTAGTAGATAATAGGCAATTCTACCAGCTCCAACAATAAGAAGACTCTTCACGGCACGAGACTTGAAATAATTATGGAAGAGCATCATGTCAACACGGTTACCAGTGACAAAGATTCTATCTTTATCCTGTACAGTCATGTCACCGCTTGGAATGATAATTTGATGATCCCTTTCTATCGCACAGACAATGACATTGCCAAATTTTTTCCGAAAATCAGAAATGGGCATTTGGCAAAGACCACTGGAGGATTTAACAGCGAATTCCATCAAGCTGACCCGTCCACCAAAGAAACGTTCGACAGAGAGGGCGTTGGGGAAGTCAATGATATTAGCAATAGCGCGGGCAGCCAAGAGCTCAGGGTTAACGATAAGAGAAAAACCGAGAATATTCTTTTCCTTGAAATAAGAGTTAGAATATTCAGGGTTCCGCACCCGAACGATGGTCTCTTTAGCTCCCATTTTTTTTGCTAGAACGGCTGCAATCATGTTCACTTCATCGTATTCAGTCAGGGCGATAAAGATATCACAATCCTGGACGCTGGCTTGCTCAAGGATGGTAAAATCGGCCCCGTTACCAAGGATGCCTATGATATCAAAGCGATTGACAATATGATTGAGGACAGCTTCGTCTTGCTCAATCAGCAAAACATCATGCTTTTCTGAAACCAAGGAGCGACAGAGGGCAGAACCAACTTTTCCCCCTCCGACAAGGATAATTTTCATAATAAAACCTACTTCTTCATGATGTAACTATCATACCTTTTTTCAAGAAAAAATGCACCTACTAGCTAATAAGCAGAGCTTTTAGTAGGAAATTTGCTATAAGGTAAAACTATACCCTAATCAATTGAAATAGCTATTAGCTACTTTCTAGAAAATATGGTATGATAAAGGATATACAAGGAGATAAAATGAATAATAATTTACTGGTATTACAATCAGACTTTGGTCTGGTTGATGGTGCGGTATCGGCTATGATTGGAGTGGCTTTAGAAGAATCTTCAACCTTAAAAATTCATCATTTGACGCACGATATCACGCCTTATAATATTTTTGAGGGGAGTTACCGTCTCTTTCAGACGGTGGATTACTGGCCTGAGGGAACGACATTTGTATCGGTGGTCGATCCAGGTGTCGGTTCGAAACGTAAGAGTGTGGTTGCCAAGACTGCAAAAAATCAATACATTGTCACGCCAGACAATGGGACGCTTTCTTTTATTAAGAAACACGTTGGCATTGTAGCCATTCGTGAAATTTCTGAAGTGGCCAATAGACGTCAAAATACAGAGCATTCTTATACCTTCCACGGTCGTGATGTCTATGCCTATACTGGTGCTAAACTGGCCAGTGGTCACATTACTTTTGAGGAAGTGGGGCCAGAGCTCAGTGTGGATCAGATTGTAGAGCTTCCAGTCGTAGAGACCATCATAGAAGATCATCTGGTGAAGGGAGCTATTGATATTCTGGATGTGCGTTTTGGTTCGCTTTGGACCTCTATCACACGAGAAGAATTTTACAAGCTGGAACCAGCATTCGGTGACCGTTTTGAAGTGACTATCTATCATGCAGATATGCTGGTCTATCAAAATCAGGTTGTTTATGGCAAATCATTTGCAGATGTGAGAATTGGGCAACCCATCCTTTACATCAACTCTCTCTATCGTTTAGGTCTGGCAATTAACCAAGGTTCCTTTGCCAAGGCCTATAATGTGGGTGTCGGTTCATCTTGGACCATTGAAATAAAGAAAATAGAAGGATAAAATAGGAGAATAAATAGTATGGAAATCAAATTTACAATTAAACAAGTTGTTGCTGTCGGAATTGGCGCTGCCCTCTTTGTCGTCATCGGGATGATCAATATTCCGACCCCTGTTCCAAATACAAGCATCCAGCTTCAGTATGCGGTACAAGCGCTACTTTCTATTATTTTTGGACCGATTATCGGTTTGCTTGTCGGGTTGATTGGTCATGCAATCAAGGATTCTCTTGCTGGCTATGGTCTGTGGTGGACTTGGATTATTGCTAGCGGGCTCTTCGGTCTAGCTGTGGGGCTATTTAGAAAGTACGTTCGCGTGATCAATGGTGTCTTTGACTGGAAAGATATTCTTATTTTTAACCTCATTCAACTACTTGCAAATGCCCTTGTTTGGGGTGTCTTGGCACCACTTGGAGATGTTGTGATTTATCAAGAAGCGGCAGAAAAAGTATTTGCCCAAGGGATTGTTGCGGGAATTGCTAATGCTGTAACTGTAGCTATCGCAGGTACCCTTCTCTTGCTAGCTTATTCACGTACGCAGACTCGTTCAGGAAGTTTGAAAAAGGATTAACATAAAGGAAAAGGCTGGGCAACCGGTCTTTTTCGATGTTTATAGACTAGTCGGGTAAGCAATTTAGGCTAGGAATCTTGTTGGCGCTAAGTTTTTAATAGAAGAGTCTGCAAGAAGGGTTCGATTTATGATAAAATAGAAGTCTAAGAAGCGAATGAAGAGAGTAAGATGAAAGAAGCTATAATTGAGTGGAAGGATTTCTCTTTCCAGTATGAAACGCAACAAGAACCGACCTTGCAAGGAGTGGACTTAACCATTTATAAGGGAGAGAAAGTCTTAATTGTTGGGCCATCTGGGTCAGGTAAGTCTACCTTGGGTCAGTGTTTGAATGGGATTATTCCAAATATTTACAAGGGTCAGACATCTGGAGAATTTTTGATCAGGGGGCAAGCAGCATTTGATATGAGCATCTACGATAAATCTCATCTGGTCAGTACAGTTTTGCAGGATACAGATGGGCAGTTTATCGGCTTGTCCGTGGCAGAGGACTTAGCTTTTGCGCTAGAAAATGATGTAACAAGTCTAGAAGAGATGAAAAGTCGTGTTCATAAATGGGCTGAAAAGCTGGACCTTATTTCTTTACTGCCGCAGCGTCCTCAGGATTTGTCAGGTGGACAAAAGCAGCGAGTTAGTCTAGCTGGTGTTTTGATTGATGAGAGTCCGATTCTTTTGTTTGATGAGCCACTCGCCAATCTGGATCCCAAGTCAGGTCAGGATATTATCGAATTGATTGACCAGATTCATAAGGAAGAGGGAACGACGACTCTTATTATCGAGCACCGTTTGGAGGATGTTCTGCATCGCCCTGTGGATCGGATTGTCTTGATAAACGATGGCCGTATCCTCTTTAATGGGAGTCCTGATCAGTTATTGGCGACTGACCTGTTGACCCAAAATGGAATTCGAGAACCCCTTTATCTAACCACTTTACGTCAATTAGGTGTGGATTTAGCTAAAGAAGAACAATTAGCAAATTTGGACAACTTGTCTATCTCAAAAGGCCAGGTTCAGTTGCGGACGGAACTGGCAAAAGAAACCCCAGAATTGCAGTCACTCTTTAGACTAGAGGACGTGTCGTTTTCTTATGATGATAGACCGATTTTAAAGTCCCTACATTTGGATATTAAAAAGGGCGAAAAGATTGCCATTGTCGGGAAAAATGGAGCAGGGAAATCAACCCTAGCCAAGGCCTTAAGTAGCTTTATCCAGACGGAAGGTCGCTATCTTTGGGAAGAGCAGGATATAAAAGGGGATTCGGTAGCAGAACGGGCGGAACGAGTAGGCTATGTGCTGCAAAATCCCAATCAAATGATTTCAACCAATATGATTTTTGATGAGGTGGCTCTGGGACTTCGTTTGCGAGGTGTGGACGAGCAGGAAATTGAAACGAGAGTCTATGAAACCTTGAGAATTTGTGGTCTCTATGAATTCCGTAATTGGCCCATTTCTGCCCTGTCATTTGGTCAGAAAAAACGTGTGACTATTGCATCGATTTTGGTTTTAGGAGCTGAAATTATCCTCCTAGATGAACCGACAGCAGGTCAAGACCAGAAGAATTATACTGAGATTATGGAATTTCTCGAAGAGTTGCATCAAAAAGGTCATACCATTGTCATGATTACCCATGATATGCAATTGATGCTGGATTATTCAGACCGAGCCCTTGTCATGGTGGATGGGGAATTGATTGCTGATACTGATCCAGCTAGTCTGTTGAGTAATCCTGAGTTGTTAGTAAAAGCCAATCTAAAAGAAACTTCAATCTTCAACTTGGCCAAGAAACTAGATGTGGATCCACTTGCTTTAACGGCATTTTACAAAGAAAGGAGAGAAGAATGCAAGCTAAATTAATCGGTTACCAGCATAGAGATACTGTGATTCATCGCTTGTCAGGAGCTGGAAAACTTCTCTTTTTCATCCTCGTGTCATTGGCGGCCATGATTAGCTATGATACCAGACTGCTTGTTCTGATTGCTATCTTTTCGGTCTTTCTCCTCTATTTGTCAGAAATCCGCTTTAAAGATGTTTCCTTTGTAGCAGTTTTTGCGACGGTATTTGCTGTTTTAAACGTTTTGATGGTCTATCTCTTTTCTCCCGAGTATGGGGTTGGACTTTACGGAGAGAGAAGTGTGATTTGGCAGGGAATCGGTTCCTACACTCTGACCAGTCAAGAGCTCTTTTATCTGCTAAATCTGGCCATTAAGTACCTTTGCACTATTCCTCTGGCTATTATCTTTTTGATGACAACCCACCCTAGTCAGTTTGCTTCCAGTTTAAATCAAATTGGTGTGCCTTACAAGATTGCCTATTCAGTCAGCCTGACCTTACGCTATATTCCAGATTTGCAGGAAGAATTCTTTACTATCAAGATGTCTCAGGAAGCGCGTGGGATGGAATTATCCAAGAAAGCTTCTCTTATGCAACGAATCAAAGGCAATCTGCGCATTATTACGCCCTTGATTTTTAGCTCGTTAGAACGCATTGATACCATCGCGACCGCCATGGAGCTTCGGCGCTTTGGGAAAGAGAAAAAACGCACTTGGTATAGTTATCAGGCCTTGAAAAAAGGTGATTATCTTACCTTGCTCTTGGCAGCCTTGTTTTTAGTAGCTAGTTTACTACTTATCTTGCAAAATCAGGGACGATTTTACAACCCTTGGAAATAGTATTGTCAAAGTTTTCATTAGATAAGTAAAGAGAAATTATTCTATAACTTTTTATTGATAGATTGTATGAGAAATAAAGTTAATAATTGTATACTTGAAACTTTTTGACAAAATATGAATTAGTTTGTCTACTTTATAGTAGAATTTACACTACAAAATCAAAGTTATTCAAATATAATCATTTTCAACTAAGTTCAGTGTCATAATGTAGAGACGATATAAAATAGTAAAAGTACTTAATTTAAATCGTGTTAATTTCATTTTGTGTAAACATGGGAAAATGTTGAATGTATATAATGACGGGAGATGGTTTACAATGATAAGTTTAGAGCTGATGTCTGAAGACAATAGTATAGATATCTATTCTTTTGAAAAAGAAAATCGGGAGTATTTTGAGCGGAATTTACCTCCTAGACCAGCTCACTATTTTGACTTAGAAGGTTTTAAAGAAATTACAAGGGAATTGTTAAGGGAACAAGAGAATCATGATGTCTACATGCATCTTATCAGAGATTCGCAAGGCGTTATGGCCGGAAGAATTAATTTAAGTGTTTTAGAGAATAATCGAAAAACAGCAGAGCTTGGGTATAGGATTGGGGAAACTGTTAGCAATTTAGGTTATGCCAGCGAAGCGGTTAAACTCGTTTTAGAAAAAGCCTTCACGACTTATGGTTTCAATAGAATCATTGCAGGAACGGCAACAGGTAATCTAGCCTCTCAGAGGGTGCTTTTAAAAAATGGCTTCACCTTTAGTAAGGTTATAGAAAATGACTTACAAATTCATAATGAGTGGGTTCATACAGCAGTATTTGAGATAACGAGGTCATAATATCATCATTTCCAGTCCACAGATAGGTATAAAAGAGTAAGCAATTTTTGCAGATATTTAAGAATTTTCTCCTAGAAACCCTTGGAAATAGCTTGAAAAAATTGAAAAAATCAAGTCGTTTCTATTGACAATGATTCTGAAAGTGTTATACTAAGAAAGTAGTTTCGCTGATTTACTTCAAACCTGTTGTGAGGTAAGTTAACGATGCCTTAACCACGCTGTTTGCTGAGCTTGACTCCGGGCAGTGTGGCTATTTTTTTGCAATGGTGAAAGGAAGCAAGTCATGACAAATCACATTGTATTATTTGAACCTCAAATTCCACAAAATACAGGAAATATCGCGCGTACTTGCGCTGCGACCAATTCTCCCCTCCACATCATCAAGCCTATGGGTTTTCCTATTGATGACCGCAAGATGAAGCGTGCTGGATTGGATTATTGGGATAAGCTAGAGATTTATTTTTACGACAGTTTAGAAGATTTCATGTCTCAGATGAAGGGAAAACTCTATCTGATTTCAAAATTCGCTGAGAAAGTGTATTCTGAGGTGGATTTATCTACTGACGAAGACCACTATTTTCTCTTTGGACGTGAAGACAAGGGCTTACCTGAGGACTTTATGCGAGAACATCCTGAAAAGGCTCTCCGTATTCCTATGAATGATGAACATGTTCGCAGTCTCAATGTGTCTAATACCGTCTGTATGATTGTCTATGAGGCTCTTCGCCAGCAGAACTTTGCAGGTCTTGAGCTTGTTCATACCTATGAAGTGGATAAATTGAAATAAAAAATGAAAATGAACTAAATGCTTGCGCTTGCAAGCGTTTTTTGTTATGATAAAAGAGTCTTCAGGGCAGGGTGAAATTCCCGACCGGCGGTGACTTTAACTAGGAAATGATCTTTTCCTTTTATACTTTGTTGACAAGCTTTGCCTAACCAGAAGTTATGCCTACAGCTTGTCGCCTAGTCTAAAAGAAAAATCTCTATTTCCTTCTCTTTAAAGAAGTCCGCGAGCGCAAGCTGATGTGGTGAGATTCCACAACCGACAGTATAGTCTGGATGGGAGAAGACGAAAGAATAGCTTTGTCTGTTCTGATAGATTTATAGCTAAATTGTAACCGTTTGCTCAATAGAGTGCGAGGGAACTTTTGGGGTATAAAAAGTGAGAATAGATAGGGGAATCCTTTCTAACTTCTTCTGATTTTATAGAAAATTGGAGGAACCTGTTATGACAAACACACGTCGACTTTCGACCATTGCGATTCTATCAGCCATCTCATTTGTGCTGATGTACTTTGACTTTCCGCTTTTGCCAGCGGCGTCCTTCCTCAAGATCGAATTTAGTATCTTGCCAGTCCTTGTGGGTCTGGTGGTCATGGATTTGCCTGCTGCTCTAGGAATTCTCTTGCTTCGCTCACTCTTGAAATTGCTTCTTAATAGTCAAGGAGTGAATACTTACATTGGTTTGCCGATGAATATCGTAGCTTTGGGAGTTTTTGTCATCGTATTTGCTTTGATTTGGAAAAAGGAACGGACAACCCTTCGTTTCCTACTAGGCTCTCTAGCTGGGACTATTGGTTTAACCGTGGCTATGTTGGTTCTCAATTATGTTTATGCTGTTCCTTTGTACGCTAAGTTTGCTAACTTTGATATTGGAAAAATTTTGGGACTTTCCAACTACCTAATGACCATGGTATTACCTTTTAACTTGATTGAAGGAGTAATCTTTTCCGTTTCATTCTGGTTGTTGTATATTCTCTTGAAACCAACTTTAAAACATTATGAGAGATAAACAAACATTTTTAATGAAGGGCAGTTTTGCCCTTTTACTTTTCGTTATTCTTGGCTATATGGTCAAATTTTACCCTGAAACGCTGGTCGGTTTTGACCAACCGATTCAGACTGCAGTTCGAGGAGACTTGCCAGATTATTTGACTATTCTTTTCCGAGCCATCACACGCTTGATTGATATTCCAGTGATTATCACTTGGGTTGTCATTACAGCTTTTGTCTTTTATCGTAAGCGGTGGAAGATAGAAAGTTTCTTCATGCTGGGAAATCTGGCTTTGGCAGGTCTTTTAATCGTGACCTTTAAAAATATTTACCAGCGCCCACGACCAGCTATTTTACACTTGGTTGAGGAGAAGGGATTTTCTTTCCCAAGTGGCCATTCTCTGGCTGTGACGCTGATGGTAGGGACTTTGATTGTTATTCTTAGTCAGCGGATTAAAGATTCGGTCTGGAGAAAAATCGTACAAATCGTCCTTGGCCTCTACCTAGTCAGTGTGTTGGTATCAAGGGTCTATCTGGGAGTTCATTATCCATCAGACGTTCTTGCCAGTCTCTGTGTGGGCTTGGGAGTCTTGTTTATCGAGTTTCCCTTCTATGACAAGCTACGCTTCCAATGGCGATTTAAAGGCAAGCAGAAGTGAGTATCAAATTCCCTTGAGGAGAAAGAAATGAAAGTCAATATAGCAGATCTTCATCCGACTCAACTATACTTATCAGAAAAGAAGTTGCAAGATATTCAGATGCTTTACCAGTCGGCAGAAACAATCCAAGTCGATCCAATCAGTATTCTTGCCTTTGGAGATTGCTTGTTGATTACAGATGGGCATCACAGGGCTTATCAGGCTTTATTGGCAGGTCGGGATACGATTTCTGCTGAGTTTGATAGAGATGGTGGTGATGAACTATATCATCTCTATGCGCAAGCCTGCGAAGAAAGAAAAATTTACTCTGTTCTGGATTTAAAAAATCATATCTTAGCTCAAGATGAGTATGAAGCAAAATGGTATAACTGGTGTGATGGTTTTAATCAAGCAGCAACTCTTTTGTTGAAAAGGAAAGCAGATGAAACGGATTTTACAAATAGATAATGCACTGCGTCTTGTTCCTTATTATAAGGTCAATCATTGTGAAGAAGCTTTTGCTTGGTATCAGGATGTGAACTTGGTTCACCTCGTAGATGGTGTGAAGAGACCTTATAGTCAAGAAACTTTGGAAGCTATGTATTCCCATTTGGATCAGCATGGTGAGCTTTTTTGGATTGAAGTCAAGGAGAAGGGAGAATGGTTTCCAATTGGGGATGTTACACTATCTCAGGATAATCTCCCCATTGTGATTGGGAATTCCGCTTACCAACATCGAGGACTTGGGAAAAAGATTCTAAGTGCTTTGATTGAATTGGCTCGAGTAAAAGGATGGAAAGAATTGAGAGTCAAGGAAATCTACACCTACAATCATGCTTCTAGGAGGTGTTTCAAGTCGCTTGGATTTGTGGAAAATGGAGCAACAGAAAAAGGAACGAGTTTTGTATTGAAATTAGTCTAATCTAACTTGTTTTTTAACTCAAAATCTGATAAACTATGTAGTAATTGAATAGAAATCTGCAAGACTAGTAACTCAAGGGAAGTATATCAGGGAGGAGAGCCGTGACTGAAAGCTCTCTATATGAAAGCTGGGTGAATTCACTTGCGCATGGATTTAGAAATGAAGGTCTGATTTGTCAGATGAAAACGGATGGTACCGCGTGTCAACGCTCCGAGTGGAGTTTTTGGCATGTGGTTTTCTTTTTATCTACGAGAGACTGATGGAGGAATTATGTCAACTATTGAAGAACAATTAAAAGCGCTTCGTGAAGAAACGCTGGCTAGCTTGAAGCAGATTACTGCTGAAAATGAAAAAGAGATGCAAGAATTGCGTGTCTCTGTCCTTGGTAAAAAAGGTTCGCTTACTGAAATCCTCAAAGGGATGAAAGACGTCTCTGCTAAGATGCGTCCAATTATCGGGAAACACGTCAATGAAGCGCGTGATGTCTTGACAGCTGCTTTTGAAGAAACAGCTAAGCTCTTGGAAGAAAAGAAAGTCGCAGCTCAATTAGCTAGTGAGAGCATTGATGTGACACTTCCAGGTCGTCCAGTTGCGACTGGTCACCGTCATGTTCTCACACAAACAAGTGAAGAAATCGAAGATATTTTCATCGGTATGGGGTATCAAGTCGTGGATGGTTTTGAAGTGGAGCAAGACTACTACAACTTTGAGCGTATGAACCTTCCGAAAGACCACCCAGCCCGTGATATGCAGGACACTTTCTACATCACAGAAGAAATCTTACTTCGTACCCACACGTCTCCAGTTCAAGCGCGTGCAATGGATGCTCATGATTTCTCTAAAGGCCCTTTGAAAATGATCTCACCAGGGCGTGTGTTCCGTCGTGACACAGACGATGCGACCCACAGTCACCAGTTCCACCAAATTGAAGGCTTGGTTGTTGGGAAAAATATCTCTATGGCTGATCTTCAAGGAACCCTTCAGTTGATTGTGCAAAAAATGTTCGGTGAAGAGCGTCAGATCCGTCTGCGCCCATCTTACTTCCCATTCACAGAGCCATCTGTTGAGGTGGATGTTTCTTGCTTCAAGTGTGGTGGAGAAGGCTGTAACGTATGTAAGAAAACAGGTTGGATCGAAATTATGGGGGCCGGTATGGTTCACCCACGTGTCCTTGAAATGAGTGGTATCGATGCGACTGTTTACTCTGGATTTGCCTTTGGTCTTGGACAAGAGCGTGTAGCTATGCTCCGTTATGGAATCAACGATATCCGTGGATTCTACCAAGGCGATGTCCGCTTCTCAGAACAGTTTAAATAATGATTAGAAAAGTAGAAAAGGCAGATGTTGGGGTGTTGTCCAAAATTGCCAAACAAACCTTTCGTGAAACATTTGCTCATGATAATACAGAAGAGCAGTTACAGGAATACTTTGAAGAGGCTTATAGTTTGAGAGTTTTGTCAACTGAGTTGGAAAATCCAGAATCCGAAACCTATTTCATTATGCATGAAGAGGAGATAGCTGGTTTTCTCAAAGTCAACTGGGGAAGTGCTCAGACTGAGAGAGAATTAGAGGATGCTTTTGAAATTCAACGTCTCTATGTGCTACAAAAATTCCAAGGATTTGGACTAGGTAAGCAACTGTTTGAATTCGCTCTTGAACTTGCTACCAAAAATAGTTTTTCTTGGGCTTGGCTAGGTGTTTGGGAGCATAATACAAAAGCTCAAGCATTTTATAATCGATATGGTTTTGAAAAATTTAGCCAACATCATTTTATGGTTGGTCAAAAAGTAGATACAGATTGGTTACTGAAAAAGAAATTAAGGTAAGAAGATGATTCTTCTATTGAAATGATAGGAAAGGAAAAGAACTAGAGTGGCAACTGTCATTCTGGAGAACTAAATTATGCTTGTATCTTATAAATGGTTAAAAGAATTGGTGGACATTGATGTGCCATCACAAGAGTTGGCTGAAAAAATGTCAACTACAGGGATCGAGGTAGAAGGTGTCGAATCACCTGCTGCTGGTCTCTCAAAAATTGTCGTCGGTGAGGTCTTGTCTTGCGAAGATGTGCCAGAAACTCACCTCCATGTTTGTCAGGTTGACGTTGGCGAAGAAGAAGCCCGTCAAATCGTTTGTGGTGCCCCAAATGTGCGTGCTGGAATCAAGGTTATGGTGGCTCTTCCAGGAGCTCGCATCGCTGACAACTACAAAATCAAAAAAGGAAAAATCCGCGGTCTTGAGTCACTTGGGATGATCTGTTCACTTGGTGAATTGGGAATTTCTGACTCAGTTGTGCCTAAGGAATTCGCAGATGGCATCCAAATCTTGCCAGAAAATGCCGTTCCAGGTGAGGAAGTCTTCTCATATCTAGACTTGGATGATGAAATCATCGAACTTTCAATCACACCCAATCGTGCGGACGCTCTTTCTATGCGTGGGGTGGCTCACGAAGTGGCAGCCATCTATGACAAGGCAATCAACTTTAAAGAATTTACTCTTTCAGAAACTGACCAAGCTGCAGCAGATGCTCTTTCTGTGGTCATTGAGACAGACAAGGCGCCTTACTATGCAGCTCGTATCTTGGACAATGTGACTATCGCACCAAGTCCACAATGGTTGCAAAATCTTCTTATGAATGAAGGTATCCGTCCTATTAATAATGTGGTGGACGTGACCAACTACATCCTTCTCTACTTTGGTCAACCAATGCACGCCTTTGACTTGGATACCTTTGAAGGGAGTGACATCCGTGTGCGTGAAGCGCGTGCTGGTGAAAAATTGGTGACCTTGGACGGTGAAGAACGTGACTTGGACGTGAATGACCTAGTCATCACTGTCGCAGACAAGCCAGTAGCCCTTGCAGGTGTTATGGGTGGTCAAGCAACAGAAATCTCTGAAAAATCTAGTCGTGTCGTTCTTGAAGCTGCAGTCTTCAACGGAAAATCAATCCGCAAGACTAGCGGTCGTCTCAACCTTCGTTCTGAGTCATCTTCTCGCTTTGAAAAAGGGATTAATGTGGCAACTGTTAACGAAGCCCTTGATGCGGCGGCTAGCATGATTGCAGAACTTGCAGGTGCGACGGTGCGCAAAGGCATCGTTTCAGCGGGTGAACTTGATACCTATGATGTGGAAGTTTCTTCAACTCTTGCTGATGTTAACCGTGTCCTCGGAACTGAGCTTTCATATGCTGATGTAGAAGACGTCTTCCGTCGTCTTGGCTTTGGTCTTTCTGGAAATGCAGACAGCTTTACAGTCAGCGTACCACGTCGTCGTTGGGATATCACAATCGAAGCGGACCTCTTTGAAGAAATCGCTCGTATCTATGGTTATGACCGCTTGCCAACCAGCCTTCCAAAAGACGATGGGACAGCTGGTGAATTGACTGCGACGCAAAAACTTCGTCGCCAAGTTCGTACCATTGCTGAAGGGGCAGGTTTGACAGAAATCATCACCTACGCTCTAACAACTCCTGAAAAAGCAGTCGAGTTTACGGCTCAACCAAGTAATCTTACTGAACTTATGTGGCCAATGACAGTAGATCGTTCTGTCCTCCGTCAAAATATGATTTCTGGTATCCTAGATACAGTTGCCTACAATGTGGCTCGTAAGAATAAAAACTTGGCCCTTTACGAGATTGGAAAAGTCTTTGAACAAACAGGTAATCCAAAAGAAGAACTTCCAAATGAAATCAACAGCTTTGCTTTTGCCTTGACAGGCTTGGTTGCTGAAAAAGATTTCCAAACAGCAGCAGTTCCAGTTGATTTCTTCTATGCTAAGGGAATCCTTGAAGCGCTATTTTCTCGTTTGGGACTCCAAGTAACCTATACGGCAACATCTGAAATCGCTAGCCTTCACCCAGGTCGTACAGCTATGATTTCACTCGGTGACCAAGTTCTTGGTTTCCTTGGCCAAGTGCATCCAGTCACTGCTAAGGCTTACGATATTCCAGAAACGTATGTGACTGAGCTCAACCTTTCAGCCATCGAAGCTGCCCTTCAACCAGCTGCTCCATTTGTGGAAATCACGAAATTCCCAGCAGTTAGCCGTGACGTTGCCCTCCTTCTCAAGGCAGAAGTGACTCACCAAGAAGTTGTGGACGCTATCCAAGCTGCCGGCGTGAAACGTTTGACAGATATCAAACTCTTTGACGTCTTCTCAGGCGAAAAATTGGGACTTGGTATGAAGTCAATGGCTTATAGCTTGACTTTCCAAAATCCAGAAGACAGCTTAACGGACGAAGAAGTCGCACGCTATATGGAAAAAATCCAAGCGTCTCTCGAAGAAAAAGTCAATGCAGAAGTGCGTTAAAGTATCAATCCATCCTTCGGGGTGGATTTTTGCTTTTCAAATAACAATTCAGGATCAAAAATAGACAGTTGAGGAACAGAAGAGATAAATTAGAATTTAGCACTGTATAATGTACTCATAACTCAAAGTACCCCAAGATTTTTTACTAAAATGAGGATGATAAAAATGGACAGAAATCATTGTAAAGGCTATCAAAAAGGAGTATAATGAGTGCAAGACATTTCGGAGGTGAAAGATGCTAGAAGTAAGAAGTCTAGAGAAAAGTTTTGGACCCAAGCAAGTTTTGTTTGGTATTGACTTTCAAGCGCGACCAGGTCGTATTTTGGGATTAGTCGGGAAAAATGGTGCTGGGAAGACAACGATTTTCCACAGTATTTTGAAGTTTTTAGAATACCAAGGAGAAATCAGTCTAGATGGTCAGGATATTCGTCAAGAGACCTACACTCGGATTGGCTATCTGCCTGAAGAACGCAGTCTCATGCCTAAATTGACAGTCCTTGAACAAGTTCGCTACTTGGCGACTCTAAAAGGTATGGATGCCAAGGAAGTCAAGGAAAAACTCCCTCAATGGATGAAGAGGTTGGAAGTGAAAGGAAAGCTGACAGATAAAATCAAGAGCCTGTCAAAAGGAAATCAGCAGAAGATTCAGCTCATCATTACTCTGATTCATGAGCCAGACTTGATTATCTTGGATGAGCCTTTCAGTGGCTTGGATCCAGTCAATACTGAATTGCTCAAGCAAGTCATCTTTCAGGAAAAAGAGCGCGGAGCAACCATTATCTTTTCTGACCATGTCATGACCAACGTCGAGGAGCTTTGTGACGATATTCTCATGATTCGAGATGGCCGTGTGGTCTTGCATGGGCCGGTCCAGGATGTCCGCAATCAATACGGGAAAACGCGTCTCTTTGTTTCAAGTGAACGAAGTAAGGAAGAATTGGAAAATCTTCCTCATGTCAAACAGGTGAGTTTGACCAAACAAGGCAGTTGGAAATTGATCTTAGAGGATGAGAGCGCTGGAAGGGAACTCTTCCCAATCTTGACTCAGGGGCAATACATCGCAACCTTTGACCAGCAAGCGCCAACAATTGATGAAATCTTTAAACTAGAATCAGGGGTGGAAGTATGAGAAATATGTGGGTTGTAATGAAGGAAACCTATCTTCGACATGTTAAGTCATGGAGTTTCTTCTTTATGGTGATTTCGCCGTTCCTCTTTTTAGCCTTATCTGTAGGAATTGGCTACCTCCAAGGGTCTTCTATGGCCAAGAATAGCAAGATAGCAGTAGTAACAACAGTGCCATCTGTGGAAGAAGGGCTCAAGGGTACTAATGGTATCAACTTTGATTATAAGGATGAAGCCAGTGCCCAAACTGCTATCAAGGATGAGAAAATCAAGGGTTACCTAACCGTCGACCAAGAGGACAGCGTCATCAAGGCCGTCTATCATGGTGAAACCTCTCTTGAAAGTGGCATCAAACTAGCTGTAACCAATAGACTAAATGAACTGCAATACCAACTCAATCGTTCGGCAGCTAATTTGTCTCAAGAACAGGAAAAACGCCTGAGTCAAACCGTTGATTTTACTGAGAAGATTGATGAATCTAAGGAAAACAAAAAAATTGTTCAAACCATTGCGGCCGCAGGGCTTGGTTTCTTCCTTTATATGATTTTGATTACCTATGCTAGTGTCACTGCTCAGGAAGTGGCTAGCGAGAAAGGAACCAAAATCATGGAGGTGGTCTTCTCTAGTATCCGAGCTAGTCATTATTTCTACGCTCGCATGCTGGCTCTGCTTCTTGTGATTTTGACCCATATTGGCATTTACGTCGTGGGTGGACTTGCTGCCATTCTTCTCTTTAAAGACCTACCAATCTTGGCACAATCTGGTATTTTAAACCATATAGGAGAGGCTTTCTCGCTCAACACCTTATTGTTTGTCTTGGTTAGCCTCTTTATGTACGTTGTTTTAGCAGCCTTCCTAGGTTCTATGGTTTCTCGTCCTGAGGACTCAGGAAAAGCCTTGTCGCCTTTGATGATTTTGATTATAGGTGGTTTTTTTGGAGTGACAGCTCTAGGTGCAGCTGGTGACAATCTCATCTTGAAGATTGGTTCATATATTCCCTTTATTTCGACCTTCTTCATGCCATTTAGAGCCATTAATGGCTATGCAAATGGGTTAGAAGCTTGGATTTCGCTTGCGATTACGATTGCTTTTGCAGTAACTGCAACAGTCTTTATCGGACGTATGTATGCTAGTCTCGTTTTGCAGACAGATGATTTAGGTCCTTGGAAAACCTTTAAACGTGCCTTATCTTATAAATAGAAGAGCCTCGCGAAAGCGAGGTTTTTTAGAGACAAAAAGAGTGGAATTTAGAAAAATATTTTTCATATCTATTGACTTTTAGGGGTGAAATTTGGTATGATAGTAGGCGGTATTGTTTACCCCATTTGAAAGGCCCCGGAACCTTCCAAATACTTTTCGATGGGAAGGAACACCCATCACCGTAAACAAAAATCGAACTATATATAGGAGAAATCATGAACAAAACAACATTTATGGCTAAACCAGGCCAAGTTGAACGTAAATGGTACGTAGTTGACGCAACTGATGTACCACTTGGACGTCTTTCTGCAGTAGTTGCTAGCGTACTTCGCGGAAAAAACAAACCAACATTTACACCACACACTGATACAGGTGACTTTGTAATTGTTATCAATGCTGAAAAAGTTAAATTGACTGGTAAAAAAGCAACTGATAAAATCTACTACACTCACTCAAACCACCCAGGTGGATTGAAACAAATCTCTGCAGGTGAACTTCGTTCTAAAAATGCAGTACGTTTGATTGAGAAATCAGTTAAAGGTATGCTTCCACACAATACTCTTGGACGCGCTCAAGGTATGAAGTTGAAAGTATTTGTTGGAGCTGAGCACACTCACGCTGCACAACAACCAGAAGTTCTTGACATTTCAGGACTTATCTAAGGAAAGGAACAATAAAGTATGTCACAAGCACAATATGCAGGTACTGGACGTCGTAAAAACGCTGTTGCACGCGTTCGCCTTGTTCCAGGAACTGGTAAAATCACTGTTAACAAAAAAGATGTTGAAGAGTACATCCCACACGCTGACCTTCGTCTTGTCATCAACCAACCGTTCGCAGTTACTTCAACTGTAGGTTCATACGACGTTTTCGTTAACGTTGTAGGTGGTGGATACGCTGGTCAATCAGGAGCTATCCGTCACGGTATCGCTCGTGCCCTTCTTCAAGTAGACCCAGACTTCCGCGATTCATTGAAACGTGCAGGACTTCTTACACGTGACTCACGTAAAGTTGAACGTAAGAAACCAGGTCTTAAGAAAGCTCGTAAAGCATCACAATTCTCAAAACGTTAATCAATACGATTATATCAACGTTTCAAAGCACTTTGCAAAGATTTTGCAAAGTGCTTTTTTGTCGATTTTTGAGCTCGAATAGCTTTGTGATAACCTTCTGATAACCTCTTCTAAATTTTTAAAATCATGAATTATTTTGCTTTATTGAGATAATCTGCAAATTTGTCAATGGAGTTTTTCTCACCAGTTTTTGTGGTGTGGGTATAGACATCTAATGTTATTTGACTGCTTGCATGACCGAGACGTTTTGATGTATTAGAAGGATCGATTCCAATTTCAGACATAAGTGTTGCATGTGTATGTCTAAACCCATGTGGGCTAATTGGTTTTAATTTATGCTTTTTAATAATTCGATTCAGTACGTTATTAATGTAATCAGCATGCAAAGGTTCAATTTTGTCATTACTTGATATGTAAGAGAACATATATTCGTTACTAATATTCAGCTTTGTAAGAGGCAACTGAGATTGTTCTTTTAGATAGAAATTTCTCCATTGTTTAATAATATCGATTGTCTCATCATCAAGATAGATTGTGCGAACTGAAGATTCATTCTTTGTGCTCTTTTCAATCGCTTTACCGTCAATTCTTCCTAGACTTTTGTCTATGTTCAATAGATTTCTATCAAAGTCAATATCAGCCCATTTTAAAGCGTATAACTCCCCTTTTCGAAGTCCACTAAATGCAAGAAGTCTAAATAAGGCAAAATGTTTAAATGGCTCAGTTTCTTTCACTATATCAAGGAAATGATGTAATTCCTCCAGAGACCAAAAATTATCTGATCTAGTTTTTTTGATTTTAGGCATGATAACATTCTTCATTGGATTTCGATCAATGTAGTTCATGTTGATTGCAAAATCAAAAATTTTTGAGGTATAGGATTTTATCTGCTTGATATTTTTGAAAGTCTGAGATTTTTGTGTAATAAAATTTTGACAGTCTAAAGGACTGATTTGGTCAATAAATTTATCTCCAAATATTGGTAGAATGTGTATTCGATAGATATTCTTTGTTTGAGAAGAAGTTGTTTCTTCAACGGTACCAACATATGCCTTAAACCATTCTTGATAAAGTTCTTTATAAGTGACTTTTGGATTATGTTTATCAGCATTTACTGTAGGGGCGACGACACCAGCTTCTAAACGAGCTTCGTACAATTTTGCCTCTTTTTTGGTTTTGAATCCTCTCTTTAAGTGCCTTTTTTTCTTTCCATAAGCATCTAAGCCAATGTAAAAGCTGACATAGTAAAGGATTCCTTTTTTTGTTTTGTATTTGTGTATAGACATTTTTTCTCCGTATCTAAGTTTTCGGAGCTTATGTAATCGAGAAATGAGTGTCTATCTATTTTTTCTATCTTCTTGGCGGATAGCGTATTCGTCTGTTTTAATCCAGCTCTGCCAAACTTTAGAATCTTTATTTTGGTGATTCATATAGTCTATAAACTCAGACATAAAACGTTTGTTTTTCTCAGCTAGGTATTCTGAGAATATATGACGAAATTCATCTGAAAAACTATCATCAAGTGGTAGTGTTAATGCCCTTTCGCCAAATTCGATACTTTTCTTTAACTTCTCCATATCGCTTTTAAAAGGTGTCACAGAACCAATTTTAGATGTTTTGAAACTATCTGTAACAATTTTAAGATTTGATGGAGCGTGTGGGTTGCTATCAAGTCCCATAATGTAAGCAACGGAAACATTAAAGTATTTTGCTAATTTTTCAGCATTATCTTTTTTAGGTTTGCGGATTCCTTGATTGTATCCAGAAAGTGTAGGATAGGCTATATTTGTAGCTTCGCTAATTTCTGTCAATTTTTTTCCGCTATTTTCTATCAGTTTAGTAATATGATTGGTCATAAGAACCTCCTTTTTATCATTATAACACATTTTATTCTTTTTGAATAAAAAAGCTTGACAAAAATTCAAAAAGGATATATAATTCAAAATGAATAACAAATTAAATGGTTTCGGAGCTTATTTAATTTAGAAATGAGGTGTTAATTTATGTCGGAAACTACTTTAGTTG
>NZ_NCVN01000042.1:0-6636 GCF_002096925.1 Streptococcus mitis
CCGTCTGTGTTTTCTGGTGCTTGATATGGTGAAAACGATAGCACCAGCCATCAGGATGTGTGTAGCTATCCTCCTTGTCATTATAGTGCCAATTCCCTAAGTTTCTAGCTGACTGTTTATACCCTCTCTTCTGTTCCTTATCAAACATGGCATATTTAATCAGATGGTTCACCTCCTTTTCATCTAAACGAAGGAGGTTCTCTTCACTTCCATATCCAGCATCTGCGACAACTGTCTGTACGTCATGTGGATAGGTTTCAAGGAAGTGCAGAAGAGTCTTGGTGTCTGTCGGATTTGAGAAGACATCATAGTGAAGAACAAATTGGTTTTCAGTAGCGATTTGAAGATTATAAGCAGCCCTGAGTTGCCCATTTTTCATATGATCTTCCTTCATCCGCATAAAAGTGGCATCTGGATTGGTTTTGGAAAAACTGTTACGCCCTTCAAATGTCTCTTGATAACTCTCATATTTTTCAGCACGTACTGAAAAATCATCTTTGACTTTACGCAAGACTTTCTTGAGTTTACGACACTGGGCTTTATGTTCATCCTTTCCTTTAACAGGTGTCTTCTCAATGTCCTGACTCAGTTTTTCCAATTCTTCTTCAAGGACTTGAAAGAATTCAATCAACTGCTCTGAGGAGATAGGCTCTTGTGTATCCAGTGCGATAGCTTGATGGATAAGGAGAGTGATTTCTTCTTGAAAATATATCTGTGTCTGTTCTTGAAGTTTGACAGAAAACTTGTCCGTTGCTTTTTTCCACACGAAACTATACTTGTTGGCATTGGCTTCAATCTTAGTCCCGTCAATAAACAAACAATCTAAGGTCACTAACTCTTCCATTTTTAAACGAAGATTAAGATCGATGAAAAGATCGCGAATAAGTTCTTCCATCCCTTCAGCGATACGAAAACGATTAATAGTGCGGTAGCTGACAACCAACTGTCCTGTTCGGTACTGCATAGCGAGATTTTCAGCCATCATTTTTTCAATTTTTCGACCAGAGAAAATCCCTTGTGAATAGGCAAATAGAAGAGTAGATACAAGCATTTTAGGGTGATAAGATGGGCGACCAAAGGCATGATAGAAGGCATGGAAATGACAATCCTCCAAGGTATTTACCACTTTTTCAATAGTAAAAACGAGATGGTCTTCTGGTAAGAAAGAACTGATTTCTAGTGGTAAAGTTGTTTGATTTGTGTTATAGTGAATATGCATGGGATAGCCTTTCTAAATGGTTTATTGTGCAATTCTATTTTACCAAGACTATCGCAACCATGCAAAAAAGCAACGGCAAATCCGTTGCTTTTTTTGGAAATAAGGGACTATTGTCCCAGATTCTTTTTGCTGTAATTAAGTTCTATTGTTAACCAGGTTTCGTTCTGTATAGGATAAATTTTATTATAATTCAAAGCGATATCTATAAATAAAAGTTTTAAAAAGAAGAGCTCATTACAATTCAGACTCAGTTCTTTTTAAATATAATATTTATTTTTTAGCTTTAAGAAGTTTATAATATCATAATTTTTCGTTGATGAAGCGGATAAACTGATTCCACCAAACTTTTAAGAAGAAGGCTTTTTCAACTTTCTTTTCTGCTACCATTTCAAAACTAGGACGTTCTGTGGTGATGTAACCTTGACCAATCAAGTCCTTGTCTTCATAAGTCAAATGTCCAACCACAGTTCCGGCTTCAAGTGGTGCTGGAATTGCCTTAGAATCAGGTGTGAATTGAATAGTTTGGGACGATTGTCCCCCAACACGTTCAATTAGAGAGATATCATCTTTAGAAACGGCAGTGACCATATTTTCTTTTCCATCTTGTACAGGTGCTTTGCTATCTTGGTAGGCATCGCCTTTTTGAACGATTTTACGAAGTGTGAATGTAGAAGAGATATAATCCATTAGTGAAGATGTAGCTGTGAAGCGAGCGTAAGGATTATTGTCTTGATGATCTGCATTCAAAACAACTGTGATAACCCTCATCCCTTTTTCGACAGTAGTACCAACAAAAGACTCTCCAGCCTTATCTGTTGTTCCTGTCTTAAGGCCATCAAAACCACCGCGATAAGCAGGCATACCTTCTAACATGTAGTTGGTAGAAGTGATTGTCATTCCAGCAAAAGTAGAAGAAGGTTTTTTCGTGATTTCCAAGACTTGTGGGTATTTTTTGATGAGATTGCGAGCAACGATAGCGACATCATAAGCACTGAGCTTGTTTTCATCATCTTTTTTAGATCCTGGGTAAATGTTATCCCCTAAAGTCTCATTGTTAAGACCCGTCGTATTGACAACAGTGGCATCCTGAATGCCCCATTCCAAGAGCTTTGCCCTCATCATATCGACGAAATCTTTTTCTGAGCCAGCAATTTTTTCAGCTAACGCAATAGCTGCACTGTTAGCACTGGATACTAGGGTTGCTTCCAGTAGTTGTTCGACGGTATAATTACGAGCCTCCATAGGAACGTTACTCGCTTCAGAATTTGTCGTTAATTTGTATGGATAATCAGAGATATCTACCGGAGTTGATAGTGTAATACTACCGTTTTCCAAGGCTTCATAGACAAGATAAACAGTAATCAATTTTGTGATCGAAGCAATTTCAACTGGCTGGGTTGCATCTTTCTCATAGAGAATTTTACCGGTATTTGCCTCAACAGCAATTGCATGTTTAGCAGCAATATTAAAATCTTGAGCATCAACAGTAGATGCTGCCCCAATAACGGAAAGGCTTAGGAGAGTTAAAATTATTTTTTTCATAGTAAGTTTATTCTATCATAAAGAAAAAAATATTCCCAGTTTCATGATATAAGAAAGAAGCTTTTTTGAAAGTGTGGTAAAATAGATGATGGAGGTACTTCATGTTTCGTAAGAATAAATTATTTTTTTGGACCAGTGAGATTTTACTATTAACCATCATCTTTTATTTATGGAGACAGATGGGTGGGATTATAACGCCTTTTGTAAGTGTCGCAAACACTATAATGATTCCCTTTCTTTTAGGTGGTTTTTTATATTATTTGACCAATCCTATTGTAAATTTTTTACAAAAGTATTTCAAAATTAACCGTATCATTGGTATTCTACTAACCTTGTGCGCCTTGGTTTGTGGGCTAGTTATTGGGGTCGTCTATCTCTTACCGATTTTGATTAATCAGCTGACAAGTTTGATTGCTACAAGTCAGACAATCTACAGTCGTCTGCAAGATTTGATTATCGATTTATCCACTTATCCAGCCTTTCAAAATTTAGATATTCAAGCGACTATTCAACAGTTAAATCTCTCTTATGTAGATATTCTACAGAATATCCTAAATAGTGTAACGAATAGTGTTGGAAGTGTCTTATCTGCGCTCTTTAGTACTGTTTTGATTATTATCATGACACCTGTATTTTTAATTTATTTTTTGTTAGATGGCCACAAATTCTTGCCGATGCTTGAGCGTACTGTTTTAAAGCGAGATAAGTTGCATATTACAGGTCTTTTAAAAAATTTGAATACTACAATTGCTCGATATATTAGTGGAGTTGCTATTGATGCGATTATTATTGGTTGTTTGGCCTTTATCGGATATAGCGTGATTGGTTTGAAATACGCTTTGGTCTTTGCCATCTTTTCAGGATTGGCCAATCTCATTCCTTATGTTGGACCAAGTATTGGTTTGATTCCGATGATTATCGCCAATGTCTTTACTGATCCTCATAGAATGCTGATTGCAGTTGTTTATATGTTGATTATTCAACAAGTAGATGGGAACATCCTTTACCCTCGAATCGTTGGTGGAGTGATGAAGGTTCATCCAATTACGATTTTAGTATTACTTTTGTTATCAAGTAATATCTATGGTGTCATTGGCATGATTGTCGCAGTACCAACCTATTCTATCTTAAAAGAAATTTCTAAGTTTTTATCACGTTTGTATGAAAATCATAAAATAATGAAAGAACGAGAAAGAGAATTAGCTAAGTAAAAATCAGGAAATTCCTGATTTTTCTTTTTCATTAAAGAAGTGATGGGAGTAGAAATACCGTTTAGATTAGTAGATTAAGAATAATTCACAAAAACTTTGTAAAACACTTGCAATTTAGCTGAAATTTGATAAAATAGTAAGGAAAGTTAGACTGTATTGCCTACTGTCTATCTATAAAATATATTTTATTGGAGGCTTTTACTCAAATGGCAAAAGAAAAATACGATCGTAGTAAACCACACGTTAACATTGGTACTATCGGACACGTTGACCACGGTAAAACTACCCTAACTGCAGCTATCACAACTGTTTTGGCACGTCGCTTGCCTTCATCAGTTAACCAACCTAAAGACTATGCGTCTATCGATGCTGCTCCAGAAGAACGCGAACGCGGTATCACAATCAACACTGCGCACGTTGAGTACGAAACTGAAAAACGTCACTACGCTCACATCGACGCTCCAGGACACGCGGACTACGTTAAAAACATGATCACTGGTGCCGCTCAAATGGACGGAGCTATCCTTGTAGTAGCTTCAACTGACGGACCAATGCCACAAACTCGTGAGCACATCCTTCTTTCACGTCAGGTTGGTGTTAAACACCTTATCGTCTTCATGAACAAAGTTGACTTGGTTGACGACGAAGAATTGCTTGAATTGGTTGAAATGGAAATCCGTGACCTATTGTCAGAATACGACTTCCCAGGTGACGATCTTCCAGTTATCCAAGGTTCAGCTCTTAAAGCTCTTGAAGGTGACACTAAATACGAAGACATCGTTATGGAATTGATGAACACAGTTGATGAGTACATCCCAGAACCAGAACGTGACACTGACAAACCATTGCTTCTTCCAGTCGAAGACGTATTCTCAATCACTGGACGTGGTACAGTTGCTTCAGGACGTATCGACCGTGGTACTGTTCGTGTTAACGACGAAATCGAAATCGTTGGTATTAAAGAAGAAACTTCAAAAGCAGTTGTTACTGGTGTTGAAATGTTCCGTAAACAACTTGACGAAGGTCTTGCCGGAGATAACGTAGGTGTCCTTCTTCGTGGTGTTCAACGTGATGAAATCGAACGTGGACAAGTTATTGCTAAACCAGGTTCAATCAACCCACATACTAAATTTAAAGGTGAAGTCTACATCCTTACTAAAGAAGAAGGTGGACGTCACACTCCATTCTTCAACAACTACCGTCCACAATTCTACTTCCGTACTACTGACGTTACAGGTTCAATCGAACTTCCAGCAGGTACTGAAATGGTAATGCCTGGTGATAACGTGACAATCGACGTTGAGTTGATCCACCCAATCGCCGTAGAACAAGGTACTACATTCTCTATCCGTGAGGGTGGACGTACTGTTGGTTCAGGTATGGTTACAGAAATCGAAGCTTAATTCGATTTAGTTCCCAGAAGAACAATTATTTAAGTCAGACACTAAAAGAACCTGAGACAAAATAGTTCTCAGCCACAAAGAAGCTAGAGATTTCCAATAGCGGAACTCTAGCTTTTTAATTTTGAGTCGTTCTCTTATTGTATTTTAGGAGGTTATTGGCCATAAGTATCAATCCCATGTCAATTCTCACTTGACGCTTCCCTCTCAGATTACATCTCTTGTAACCCAAACAAGCCTTTATCTGCCCAAAGACAGGTTCCACATCAATCTTGCGTTGAGCGAAAATCTGTCTACCTTCGGGAGATAAAAGCGCCTGACATTCTTTAGCTTTCAAGTTTTTATAGCGTTCGTTCATATACAGTCCCTTTTGAGGGGCTGATTTAGGTTCATCAGCGTAGTAAACCTTGATTTCCTGTTGAAAGTCCGTCTGTGTTTTCTGATGTTTGATATGGTGAAAACGATAATACCAGCCGTAAGGATGTGTGTAGCTATCCTCCTTGTCATCATAGTGCCAATTCGCTAAGTTTCTAGCTGACTGTTTATACCCTCTCTTTTGTTCCTTATCAAACATGGCATATTTAATCAGATGGTTTACCTGCTTTTCATCTAAACGAAGGAGGTTCTCTTCACTTCCATATCCAGCATCTGCGACAACTGTCTTCAAGTCATGCGGATAGGTTTCAAGTAAGGGTAGAAGAGTCTTGGTATCTGTCGCTTTCTTCCACACAAAACTATACTTGTTGGCATTGGCTTCAATCTTAGTCCCGTCAATAAACAGACAATCTAAGGTCACTAACTCTTCCATTTTTAAACGAAGATTGAGGTCCATGAAAAGATTACGTATGAGTTCTTCCATCCCTTCAGCGACTCGAAAACGATTGATGGTGCGATAGCTGACAACCAACGGTCCTGTTAGGTATTGCATAGCGAGATTTTCAATCATCATTTTTTCGATTTTTCGTCCAGAGAAAATCCCTTGTGGATAGGCAAATAGAAGAGTAGCTATAAGCATTTTAGGGTGATAAGACGGACGAGCAAAGGCATGATAGAAGGCATGGAAGTAACAATCTTCCAAGGTATTCACCACTCTTTCAATAGTAAAGACGAGATGGTCCTGTGGAAAGAAAGAACTGATTTCTAGTGGTAAAGTTGTTTGATTTGTGTTATAGTGAATATGCATGGGATAGCCTTTCTAAATGGTTTATTAAGCAATTCTATTTTACCAAGACTATCGTAACCATGCAAAAAAGCAACGGCAAAT
>NZ_NCVN01000036.1:0-6554 GCF_002096925.1 Streptococcus mitis
GTCCTTCTCTATGGAAGTCCGGGTACCGGAAAGACAACCTTCCTTCAGTCTGCAGGTATGGACTTGGCTCGTAAGTTCAGTCCTAAGGACCTTACTATGTACTTGATGGACTTTGGGACCAATGGTTTGGCTCCATTGTCTAAGCTTCCTCAGGTAGCGGATACCATGTCTCTGGACCAAACGGAGAAGATCTCTAAGTTTGTACGAATCATGGAGAAAGAACTCAACCGTCGTAAGAAACTCCTTGCGGACTATGGAGTTGGGACCTTGGAACTCTATCGTCAGGCTAGTGGTCAGGAAGAACCGGCTATTGTCGTCCTCTTAGATAGCTATGAAGCCTTCAAGGAAGAAGCCTATGAGGCAGAACTCTTCAAGCTCTTGGTGCGCATCTCTCGTGAAGGTCTCAGCATTGGGGTACATCTCTTGATGACAGCGGGTCGCCAGTCCAACCTTCGTGCTCAACTCTATTCGAACTTCAAGCACCAGTTGAGCCTACCACAAAATGAAGCTAGTGAAGTGCGGACGATTGTGGGCTCTACACCCCTTGCCATGACCATGGAAGACATCAAGGGACGGGCTCTCATGAAGCGTGAAGACGTGGATGTCATCCAGCTGGCACTCCCAGTCTCTGGAGCCAACGACACCCAAGTACTCAACAACCTATGTCAGGAAGTGGCTTCCCTCCAAGAAGCCTGGACAGGCCAGCGCCCAAGTGCCATCCCGATGGTACCGGAGGAGTTGACAGAGACTGACTTCTATAGTCGAGCCAGCGTGCAGACTGCCTATGAACACGGTCTCGTGCCATTAGGACTTGACTTGGATACAGTTGAGCCCGTTACTTGGAATCTGGCTAAAGGCAATCTTCTCTACCTAACAGATAAAGAAGAGCAGATGGTGGCCTTGGTGAAACACATTACCAAAGGGAAACAGAAGGTCATCGTCTTGGCGCCGAAACTTTCTAAACTCAATCTTGAGAGATTTGGGGAAGAAGTCATTTATGAGGATGAGATACAAAACATCGAAAATAGGCTAGAGCTTCTTGAATCGGAACTTCATAAACGACATCAAGAAGGATTAAAGAAACATGTAGTTACCGTTGTTCTTTATAATATCACAGAAATAATTGGGAATTTAACACCTGTAGCACAAAAGAGACTAGAGTTTATCTTTAAACAAGGTTTACTAGCAGGCTTTGCTTCAATTGTTATTACGAACCAAAGTATTTCTCGTAATATAGAGGCTCCGTTGCGCCTAGCAAAAGGTTTCAAACAAGCTTTGATTAGCATGAGGCTCAATGACCAAAACGTTGTACCCGTTGCAAAGAAACCTCTAAGAGAGACTATGTTAGAAAATCAAGTTCATTATTTTGTTTGTGAGAGTACATACATTAAGATTAAGGCATTGATGCGATAAATGATTGATTAAAGGCGCAATCACGAATCAATAGTGAACATTATAATCGCGGAGTAAAGAAAGATGAAAAAAATAAAAATAATTTTATGGCTAATGATAGGAGGAATTATGCTTATGGCAGTAGCGTCATTGAATGGATGTAGTTTAGGTGGTGAAACCATTCCCAAAAACAGGACAAAAGAACAGTACGAATTTGAAAAAACGTTTGAGCCCATGTTTAAATTTTTAGAGCAAGACAAGAAGGAGTTTAATGGATTAAAGCTTTACAAAAATAGTATTTATATAGAGAGTGGAAACGTAGTAAAGGATTATAAAGTATTATTAGATACTAGCCAATCTGACATTAAGGGTGACTATACAATAAAAATTGGGGATAATAAAGAAACAGTTCCAGTTACTTACTCTAATGGGAAGTTAAATTATGGGTCGGAGGTAACTCCTTTATATGATGAAGAAATTCTTAATTTGGTAGTACAAAGAGATTATTTCGCTTCCTTGAATATAAAAGAAACCTTTAAGAGTGCTGAAACTGAATTGAGCGATATTATCTACCAGCCTGAAAATCATTCTGACCTCTATAAATATCTTAAAAATAAGTACGATATGCCAGAAGATACGACCTGTCGAATAATATTAGATTACTCTAGTGGAACAATCTATGGAATTTCAATACTAATGGAATCTAAGGATGAGGCTGTTCAAATAGATTTAACTATATTTAAACAACGGGAGGATAATCAATGAATGAAATTGAAAAAAGTAACCGTCGAGTTGAAATGTCAGCCGTCTTATCTGATGCTGTATATAAATACGAAGTAGCCTATACTGCTGGTCGTAAAAATCCAACAGAGATGGCTGTAGGGGTTTTGGATGATGCTGGCGTGGATAGTAGTAGTTATAAAATCGTAGACTCTATGTATGATAGAGGGTCGGGTGTTGCTGCTATTGCTGTTTACGATGATCTGACAAAGGAGACTTATATCTCATACGCTGGAACCAATATGGGTGCTGATGGCCATAAGGATCCTATTGTAGACCTTGCCATTGCCTTAAATGACACCTTGTACTTAAAAGAAAAAAACAAACCCGCCCTTGATTTTTATGATAGAGTGGAGGCGAATGGACACTATATTAGCACAACTACTGGCCATTCTTATGGAGAATATCAGGCTGGAAGGACAGCCATGGAGAGACAAGTCCCCTATAATTTTGGCTATCAAGGTGCTCCTCAGTCGGTAAACGGTAAGACTGCTCAAGAGATGGTTGCGGATGGTGACGCTGCTTGGTATAGGGAAGTTGTTGCTAATAGTAATAATTTTGAAGAATTCAAAGTTAACATAATATTGGGGATCCGTTACGCCTAGCAAAAAGTTTCAAACAAGCTTTGATTAGCATGAGGCTCAATGACCAAAACGTTGTACCCGTCGCAAAGAAACCTCTAAGAGAGACTATGTTAGAAAATCAAGTTCATTATTTTGTTTGTGAGAGTATATACATTAAGATTAAGGCATTGATGCGCTAAATGATTGATTAAAGGCGCAATCACATATCAATAGTGAACATCATAATCGCGGAGTAAAGAAAGATGAAAAAAATAAAAATAATTTTATGCTTACTGATAGGAGGAGTTATACTTATGACAGCAGCATCGTTGACTGGATGTAGTTTGGGTGGTGAAACCATTCCAAAAAATAGAACAAAAGAACAGTATGAATTTGAAAAAAAATTTGAGCCTATGTTTGAATTCTTGGAAAAAGACAAGAAAGAGTTTAATGGGTTAGAAGCTTATCAAAGTAGTGTTTATGTAACAGTTGGAGACGACGTAAAGAATTATGAAGTTAATTTAGATACTACTATAGCGGACATTAAAGGTAATTACACAATAACACTTGGGGATACTAAAGAAACAGTTCCTGTTACTTACTCTAATGGGAGATTACAGTACGAATCGAAGTTAGAACCTTTGTTTGATGAGGAAATTCTCAATTTAGTTGTTAAAAGAGAATATTTCGCTTCTTTAGATGTAAAAGAGACTTTTAAGAGTCCGGAAACAGAGCTTTTTGAAATTATTTACCAGCCAGAGAATCATTCTGAACTCTTTAAAACTTTAAAAAACAAGTATGATTTTCCAGAAGACACCAATTGTCGAGTAAGAATCAAACACTCCAGTGGAAGTATTTATCGGATTTCTATACAAATGAAATCGATGGATAAGTCAATTCAAATAGATTTAAGAATATTTGAAAAATAGGGAGAATGGCGTATGAACGAAATTGAAAAGAGCAACCGTCGGGTGGAAATGTCGGCTGTATTATCAGATGCAGTGTACGATTATGAGCAGGATTACACAAGTGGTGGAGATAATCCAATCGGAGAAGCTAAAGCTGTCTTAGATAAAGCTGGTATTGATGAAAGTAGCTATGATATCGTAGATTCCATGTATGATAAAGATTCAGGTGTTGCTGCAATTGCGGTTAAAGATACGATGACAGGTGAGACCTATATCGCCTACGCTGGGACTAACATGGGTGCTGACGGGCATAAGGATCCTATTGTAGACCTTGCCATTGCCTTAAATGACACCTTGTACTTAAAAGAAAAAAACAAACCTGCCCTTGATTTTTATGATAGAGTGGAGGCGAGTGGACACTATATTAGCACAACTACTGGCCATTCTTATGGAGAATTTCAGGCTGGAAGGACAGCCATGGAGAGACAAGTCCCCTATAATTTTGGCTATCAAGGTGCTCCTCAGTCGGTAAACGGTAAGACTGCTAACGAGATGGTGGCAGATAGAGATGCTGCTTGGTATGTAGACGTTATTGGTAAGAGTAACAATTTTGAAGAGTTCAAACAAAAATTAGAGGCGAAAGCTAATGCAGCGAATTTCGGGATAACTAGGATGACTTTTGGTTTTAAGAAAAATACAGTTAAACTTCCAGACGATGCCGTTCTTAGGCAGTATTGGGATTATCTGTCTCATTTAAAAGATACTTCTCCTGAGACTTTGAAAGCTGCTAAAGAAGAAGCAGAACGAATTGAAGCGTTGAGGAAGAATTACAAGGGTTACTCTGTGACGTTTTCTACAACTCGAGATACATTAACGAATATTGCTTGGGCTCAGGATGGGAAAGAGATTTCATTTGGAGGACAGGCGCTGGATAATAGTGTTGCAGAAACACTGTTGGATAACAACACTTGGTTAGTGCTAAAATTTTTGGGAATCACAAGGGAAACCAAGTATCCTGGCAATGTTGTTGCGATTGATCTACCGATTCATCATAATATGACGAAGTACAGAGAAAATGCTGAAGCTATGGAATATACAAAGCAAGTAGTTTTAGAACAGTTATTTGCGGTTGATATAGATGGCGATAGTTTATTAGATTTTGCAGTGACTCCAGAGAATACAACAACTCGAGATTTGTTGAAAAAGTATGGTGACTCAAAAGAAATTCGCTTAGACACGACCTCTATGATGACTTTGATTACAAATCTGAACGCCAGTTTAAGACATGCGGAAGACTTGTTAGAAGTAGTTAAACGTACAAGTCAGGCAAATGAAAATGTTATGAATAATTTGTCGAGTCGTACAAACAATCTAAAAGAAGCCGTCTTCCAGCATTTACAATCAATTAGTTTGATTGAAGCTATTCAAAAGATAGATAATGCTTTCAGTAATTATGATGGCATGAAAGAAACGTTTAAAACACTTAATGCATATAATCCCTATGATTTCTCTAGGAATTTTGACTGGTTCGGTTTTAGTGGCCTAAACGACTATTTTGATAGTAATGGAAATAATTTTGACCATGGAGCAATTGCATCAAAATTATATAGTGCAAAGTTTAATAGTGAGTTGACTCTTCTTGATATTGAAGTACATAAAATGACTTCAAAAGGTAAATCTGAAGGTAATATTTGGGCTGAATCAGCTACCTCTACTTACTTGGGTGTAAGAGGTGCAGAACTAGTCAATTCGTTTGAAGGAATGATAGAAAAAAGCACGACAGGATTAGATAAGCGTTCCCATTTTGGCGATGGAATACCACAAGCTGTGAATGAAATTTTAAAAGTACTGGAACAAAACATTAAGACAATCATTTCTTGCATTTCCTATACTATCTCCGTAGCCGAAATTATCAAAACTGCTTTAGAAGAAACAGATAGAGGCTTGGCGAGAAATATTGATGACCTAGATTTTAGTTCGGTTCCAGATGTTAATACTAGTGTTTCTCAGGATTATAATACCTACTTAGAAGAAAGTGGAATATTTGATGATCGTGATGTTATTAGTGCTTTTGATGATCAGATAGATGTGAGGGCTGAGGATCTAGCAAATCAGATGTCTACGTCTTTTAGCAGTTATTTAGATAGTGCAAAAAGCTATATTCAAAACACGAATAAAGTTATAAATACCTCAAGAGATAATTTAAAAGATCTTATCAATGATTTTCCTACTGAAATTTATTATAAGAATAAATTTGACGATAAGGACGATAAAAAGTTTTATGGTACTGTGGAGTCCGAGATTTCAATATCGGGTACAATTCGAACAGCTGCTTCAGATATTGATATTTTGGATATAGATTTGACCACAGCAGCTACAACAATAAATCTAGTTGTGTCGATGTTGGGAGGTTTCAAGCCTGCGTTCAGGAATGGGATGGAGGATGCATTTTATGGAGCAGCTGAATTGAAAGGTGTTGTTCGTGCTCAAAAAGCAGTTGGTGCAGTTGTGAAATCTTTGCAGATTCGGTTTACAAATTTCAAGAGTGATTTAGAGAGTCTGGCATCGGGTGCTGCGGTACAGGCGTTGGGATATAAACTTGGAGAAATGACAAATCTCATGGGTAATGTCAGTCATGTGATTGATGACTGCTTTGGGGACAGTTAATTACTCAGATATACTAAAAAGTGTTCACTTCTATAATATTTGAATATCCACCTGGATTATTTTCAGGTGGTTTTCTTTTTATTATTCCATAATGTATTCAGTTTTCTTATAATATCTCTCTTATGGTATAATGAATTAAAGCTTTTTCCTCATCTCAGATGAGTTTGCAGAGCTCAAGGTTAACCAGCCCGACTTTATCAAGAAGTTGGTATCTATTGCGCGTGTCGGGCGTTCCCTCGGTGTT
>NZ_NCVN01000037.1:0-6384 GCF_002096925.1 Streptococcus mitis
AAAGCCTCTTTGAGAGGCAAGTGACGAGTCAAGAGCAATAAGGCTTGAACAAAGTGAAAGCCAGCGTCTTTAGGCGCTGGCTGGTAATTTGGGCTTATAGCCCTGGGACAAACCACCCGTTTGACGGGTGGTCATGATTATGAAATTAACATATGATGATAAAGTTCAAATCTATGAACTTAGAAAGCAAGTACAAAGCTTTAAACAACTTTCAAAAAGATTGGGTGTGGATTTTTCGGGCTAAGGTATGTGATAAAATGAATTGATTGTTATGAAATAGAGAGCCTAAAAAATGGGGAAAATCGTTATTATTCCCCTGAATGTGATATGTTGTAAAAGACTATTTGTGGTCTGTTAAATATATTAATAACAAAATTTAAACATGATAGTCTAATATCTAATCCATTTAAAGTGAATACGTTTATTAATCGTTTAAGTAAGAAAATTTCAAAAGAAGAAGGGATAGGTTTTCAAAAATAACCTATCTAGTCATTTCTTATATATAATTTGTATCTTTTGGTTTATTAATTTGTATTTAGAATTTAATCATGTTACAATTGAAATTGAAATCGAATAGAAAAGGAAAATGCAAACGTGGGCACACTATTAGCAACAAGATTAAAAAATAAACGAAAAGAATTAAAAATGTCTCAGCGAGAATTGGCTGAGGGGATATGTAAACAGGGACAGATTAGTCGATTAGAGAATGGAGAATTTACTCCTGGAGCAGACTTTTTATATGCTCTGTCTAAGAAGTTAAAAGTTAGTGTAGATTATTTTTTTAATGAGCAGATTGTAGAAGAGATTGATGAGTTATCAGAGTTTAAAAAGTTAGCCCAGGCATTTATCACAAATCGAAATTATGAGTCTTTGAAATATATATATGAGTTAGAGAGTGTAAAGGCACATCGCTTGTCTCTAGTAGATAAGTTTTATATGGAGTGGATAAAATCTCTTATAGATTTTTATTTCTATGGGCAAAAAGAGGAGGCTGTGGCAAGATTGGAGAAGGTACTGTCTCAGTTAAATGTAACTGACCTGTTCTACCTTCAAGTTTCAAATACTCTATTTAATTTTTATTATGATATTGAAGATTTAGAGAGCTTTAATGAAATTCGAGAAGAGTTAGAGTGTCAAGTAAATCAACTCAAGTTAAACACAATCGAAGAATTAAACCTTTCTATTAAATTTAATTATAATGTTTGTCGCTACCTATGGTTGCAGAATAATACTGAAGAAGCTATTACTAAAATCACAGATACGATAAAGCAATGTAAGACGTATAGAACAACATATCTTTTGGCTGATTTGTATTTATTGATGGGAAATGTCAGTAAGAATTTTTCTTCTAAAGTTTCAGTAAAAGAGTACTTTGAAACGGCTTATTTTCTATATAAGCTTGAGGGAAATATGTCAATGGCTCTTAAAATCGAGCATTACATTGCAGATATAACAGAATAGTAAAGACGATGTTCAATTAAGCATCGTTTTTTTAATCCAAAATAATACAAATATGTATTTAATAAAAATAAATAAAAAAATATTATCAAAACAATTGACATAATAACATCGAAGTGCTAAACTAAAGGCAAAAAATAAAAGGAAAGAACGCTGTGAATATCAACAAGAAAACGTTTTATACAATTACTTTTGGTGAGTTTATATCAAATGTTGGAGATAGATTTCAGAAAATTGCTTTTCCAATCTTAATTTACCAAGAATTTCATTCGTCTTTTGCAATGGGAGGAATGGTGATTATTGAATTGTTACCTCAATTCTTGTTGGGATTCGTTATGGGTTACTTATTAGATAATTTCAATAAGAAAAAAATACTATTATGGTCTACATTAATACCTGCATTATTATGTAGTGTAATACCGATATTATCTAAATATTCAGTTTCTATATTTTTTTACTATGTTATTGCATTTTTGATACCTTTATTTTCGACACTTTTTCAAACAGGATTCTCAGTCATTACTCCTGCCTTATTTGAGAAGGAAGAATTGCAAAAATATAATTCTCAGTTTCAAGGTGTCCGAACTATTTCAAAATTAATTTCTCCAGCTATAGCAGGGGTACTAATGTTAAAGTTTAATATTAATAGCATTTTTTTTATTAATAGTGCTTCTTTCTTGTTATTATTTCTTTCAATACTAATTTCATATATTCCAGATCAAGAACACAAGGAGAATGGTAATGATGATATAAAAGAAATTTTTGTAGGTTTTAAAGAGAACTTTACAAATATTAAGTTGAGGATTTCTTTACTCTTTACTATTGTTGTGAATATCGCTATGCTAGGCTTCAATGCAACGATTATTTATTATTTACAGGATCAATTAAAATTATCAAATAGTCTTGTTGGGATTGTTTACTCAATTGCTGGATTTGGAAGTTTGATAGCAGTAACCTTTCTTTCTACTTTTTTGAATAAGAAGGATGCTTTTATATTGATGAATATATCAATGGCAACCATCCCACTTGTCATTATGGCGAGTGGAATAGTAGAAAATTGGATATTTTTTGGAATTTGTTATTCAATTTTGAGCGGACTAATTACAATAGCTTCTGTTTCGATTACAACAATACAGCAGCAAGAAAGTACTGTGTATAATATTGGAAAGATACTTTCTAGTTCTTTTGTAATAGCTACCATTTTTGCTCCTTTTGGAGGGATACTGGCTGCTTATTTTAATTGGCTTTTAAACCCGAGATTAAGTCTAGTTATTTTGGGATTACTAAGTAGTTTATTGGTTATTCTTATAAAGAGTTATGAAAAAAAGCTAACTAAGAAAAGAACTGCAATATTTATGAAGGAAGATTAGTGGGTTAATTATCATTAGAAAAAATAATATTAATTCGTAGTAAAATAAAAAAATGAAAAAGGTTTTACATAATGTACTACCTTTTTCAGATTTAATAATTATTTAGGGGATAGAACTATAGACCAAAAATACTGAATCTTGAACTGCACCCCAAAAGTAAGATTTTTTCTGTCTAACTTTTGGGGTCAGTACAGTATCTCTAATTTCTGGAGTGCTTTTTCTATATTCATATTATTTTACAGTACCCATGTACGGATGGCATGGGCAACGCCGGATTCATCATTTGTTTTGGTGATGTATTTGGCGATTTTTTTGATTTCTGGATTTCCGTTTTCCATGACAACTGGGTTACCAACGACTTCCAGCATGGCACGGTCATTTTCTTCGTCACCGATCGCCATGGTTTCATCTTTGGTCAATCCGAGTTTTTCAGCTAGGTGAGTGATGGCTGAACCCTTGTCTACATTCTTTTTAAGGAGTTCGAGGTAGAAAGGAGCAGATTTGTTGATGGAGTAGTGTTCGTAAAATTCTGCTGGGATTTTTTCAATCGCAGCATCCAGAATCTCAGGTTCATCGATGAACATACATTTGACAATTTCCTTGCCAGCCATTTCTTCAGGTGTACGATAGAAGATGGGCATGCTGACGAGGGTTGATTCGTGCACTGTGTATTTTCCGATATTGCGATTGGCAGTATAGATACCGTCCTTGGTAATAGCGTGCATGTGGACACCGAGCTTACGACTGAGAAATTCCATATCCAGATAATCCTCATAAGTCAAGGATTCGCTGATAATCTCATGTCCTGTAGCAGTTTCTTGGACAAGGGCACCATTGAAAGTCACAACATAGTCACCCTCGTCTCTCAACTGCAAGTCATCCAGAAGTTTGGCAACACCTGCGATAGGGCGGCCAGTTGCAATCACGACTTTGACACCAGCTTCTTTGGCATCTTGGATGGCAGAAAAGACTTCAGGAGTAATCTCCTTTTGGCTATTGACTAGGGTTCCGTCGATATCGACGGCGATTAGTTTAATACTCATAAATTTCCTCTTCTAGTTTTTATTTGGAGTAAAATGATCGTTCTCAATCAAGTGTAAAAATTGCTGGGTAATGCTTGCAAAGATGCTGTTTTGGTCCAACATTTCTTTTGGAAAATAAAAGCGATTATCTCCGTGGCGACTGCCAGCAAGGGATTGGACGATAGGAGACAGGCTAGAGAGTTCGGCCAGTTCTCCATTTTTTTGTAAAATCTCAATCTGTGTCCGTGGATTTTCAGATTCGGGACGATAGATATCATAAGGGAGGTCGAAGTTCTTATGAATGGCAGTATAGTAGTCGGGATCAAAGCCAATGTCCTCGACCAATTTTCTCATGCTGGCGAGTTGGTCTTGATCCTCTTGTGAAAAGGTAATGGATTTAAAGACCTTGCGGTTGACAAAGCGCTGTGATAAGTCTGCTAAAATCTTGTCAGGACTGGTCATCCAGAGTTGGAAGTAGGTATTCATCACACCATCATCCAGAGCCAGATAATCAGACAAGGTCACATTTTTTTCAAAGAATGGCAGGAGATGTGGAGAAGTTCGGGCAAAGAAGTCCTTGTCTTCTGGATAAAGTTCCTTAGCCCGTTTGAGAAGATTCTGCAGGAGAACTTCCATGGCCCGTGTTGCTGGGTGGAAATAAACCTGCATATACATCTGGTAACGGCTGAGGACGTAGTCTTCGATGGCATGCATGCCATTGCGCTGAAAGGCGATACCATTTTCGACAGGACGAATGACTCGGAGGATGCGAGTCAGGTCAAATTCCCCATAGGATGCTCCAGTAAAATAGGAGTCGCGCAAGAGATAGTCCATGCGGTCTGCATCAATCTGACTAGAAATGAGCTGCACGACCTGCTTATTAGGATAGGTATGGTCAATGACACTGGCAACCTTTTCTGGAAAATCTGGCGCAACTTGTAGCAGGACTTGGTGAATCTCCGTTTCAGGACTTTGGATGATTTCCTGAGTAATGGCTTCATGGTCTGTATCAAAGAGATGTTCAAAAGTATGGGAGTAGGCACCATGCCCGAGGTCATGTAGGAGAGCAGCGGTCATGGTCAAGAGAGACTCGGCAGGATTCCATTCTTCAGGATATTTTTCTTCAAAAATCTCTGTGATGCGTCGTGCAATCTCATAGACTCCAAGACAGTGAGAGAAGCGGCTGTGCTCCCCACCGTGGAAGGTATAACTGGAAGTTCCCAGTTGCTTAATACGGCGCAAACGCTGAAATTCTTTTGTATTAATCAAGTCATAGATGATTTGATTATTGACATGGATGTAGTTGTGAACTGGGTCACGGAATACTTTTTCGTTCATATGACCATTATAGCAAAAAGCTAGAGTTTTTGGTAAAATAGTAGGACAAGAGATAAGAAAGAGGACCTGATGTGAAGATTCGGATGCGAAATAGGATTCAGTTTGATGAGCAGTTGGAAGTGATTGATCAGCTCTATGACGTGGAAGTGCATGAAAAAGGAGATTATAGCTACCTGCTTTTTTATAATGAGGAAAAGGAAAAAGTGGTTATTAAATTTTATGGTCAAGAACTGGTGATGAGCCGATTTTCCAATCCCAAGACCATTATGCGCTTTCTAAAGGATAGTGATAGTTTAGCCTATATTCCTACACCTATGGGCATGCAGGAGTTTATCATCCAAACGAGCCATTATCAAGTAGATGGGCAAAAGATTGAGCTAGATTATCAACTACAAAATCAAGAGGGACATCCCTTTGCCAGCTATCAATTGGAAATTACTTGGGGATAAGTATGACTGGGGACTAGGTTATAGTGACGAAGCTGGGAATGTGCATGAAATTAGGCTTTTTCTTGACATTTTAAGCATCTGAGACATTTATATTTTGCAGACTAAGGTTACAATAACTATTCCATAGCCCATTATTTATTAAAGCTAAGTATAGTTCCTGTCTCCCCTTATACTTACTAGTTTCAAATGAGTAGAGTGGATTTGAGAGCTAGCAATTTTGATTATGATTCAAGCTACCATTATTATCTCTGCCCAGAGAATCAGGTGTGAATTGATTGATTTATGAGTTATCAAGAGTATAATATCAATCTACAAGTATGGGGCACTTATCTAGTATTATCCTTTTATATTAAAAGTAATAACAACAAAAAAGGGATATGGAGACATGTATGGAAAGATAGTCTTGAATTTTGAGAAGAGATTCGACGCTGAAAAGAGCGAAAGTAAAGATCAAAATAGAGGTGAATATTTGGCTTAATTTGACAATTCAAGATCTAAAAATTTATAAAAGGGACAATGAATATCCCTTTTTATTTTTATCGAATTCAGAGTTTTGGATAGAATAGATTGGTAAATAATGAATAAAATATTTTGGAAAAAATAGACGCCAAAAAGGCTCTTTGTCTTCCAAGAGGTATTCCCTATGTTTCACAAAGAAAATCTAGACTACAACCGCAATCAAGTTGGTTTTTACACGCTAGACGAACTCGTTCTGCCAGACCATTTTCTTCGTCAAGTTGAGCAATA
>NZ_NCVN01000075.1:0-5674 GCF_002096925.1 Streptococcus mitis
ATTTCAACTCCTTTATAACTACACAAGCGATGAAATATTTCGCCTAAACTACTTCGATATTGATTATAGATAACTTTTCGTCTATACTTAGGGGTAAACACAATGTGATACTTACAGTGCCACTTTGTGTGCGATAAACTATATACCTTTTGTGCCATATTTTTCTCCTTTCGCTTTACAATTGGCTTGAACACCTTTATTGTATCGCGTTTGGAGTTTTTTGGGTATAACCTTCGACACGCACCCGCATAGCGGGTGGTTTTTTTGTCTCTCACCTAACGGAGCGAGACGGACTAATAGTCACATAATAAAAAAGCAACACGACTTGCATGTTGCTTCTTGCTATTCTTTACTTTTGACGACTTCTACCACATCTCCTACACTTTGGAGTTGGTCAATTTCTTCATCACTGATTTCGATATTAAATTCATCTTCCAGCGTCAAGATAAACTCCATCAAGTCAACTGAGTCAGCATCCAAATCATCTTTCAGACTCAAGGATTCTGTCACGACAAAGTCCTCTCCCTGTCGCTCTTGGATAATGGTCACAATACGGTCAAAAATTTCTTTTTCTGTCATCTCTTTTATTCTCCTGAAAATTCACGCGCAGTCTGGGCAACTACGTCTGTTTCTAGCATGGTACGAATCTGGCGAATCGTACTATAAACAGCCTTGGCATCGCTTGAGCCATGAGTCTTGACAACCGGTGCCTTGACACCAAACAAGACTGCTCCACCAACATCTGAATAGTTGAGCTGTTTTTTCAAACCTCTGAGGCTATCCTTGAGAAGGAGTGCCCCTAGTTTTGCTCGAAGCCCTCCACCTGTAATAGCTGTCCTGAGCAAGCCCATGATTCCCATAGCTGTACCTTCGATGGATTTGAGCACAGCGTTTCCCGTGAAACCATCTGCCACAACAACATCTGCAACGCCATTCATCAAATCACGTGCTTCCACGTTTCCGATAAAGTTCAAACTTTCATCAGCTGCTAGTAATTCGTAAGTTTCCTTACGAAGCGGGTCGCCCTTACTACTCTCTGTTCCGTTATTGAGCAAGCCAACGCGTGGTTGCGCAATTCCACGAACATTTTTAGCATAGAAGGAACCTAGAACCGCATATTGATGGAGGTGCTGAGCTGTATTTTCCGCATTAGCACCGAGGTCCAGCATGTCAAACCCCTTCCCATCTACAGTCGGCAAAGTCGACATAAGCCCAGGACGATCGATGTTCTTGATACGACCCACGATGAAAAATCCTGCTGCTAGTAAAGCACCTGTATTCCCAGCTGAGAGAACAGCGTCTGCTTCGCCGTCTTTGACAGCCTTGGCTGCCAAGACCATACTGGCATTTTTCTTCTTCCGAATAGCTCTCGTAGGTTCATCGTCTGAATCAATCTTCTCATCTGTATGGATAATGTTGACGCGCTCTGTCGCTGTCAGATATTGCTTGATTTTGCTTTCATCTCCGTAGAGCTGAATCTCAATATCTGAAAAGTCAGCTAGGGCTTGATTGACACCCTCAACGATGGCTTGGGGTGCATAATCGCCACCCATAGCATCTACTGCGATTTTTTTCATTTGTCTTCCTCTTTTAGTAATTGTCCCCAGTCTGCTAGGGAATCAATAAATTTCTTTGATTTTAGGTGAATCCCAACGTACTCTTCGTAGAGTTGATCCATAAACTTGCGTAGCTCTTGCTTGATTTCTGCCTTAAGCGAAATGGTCTCCAAGGTTTCAAAATCAATAGCCTGAAATTGATTGAGCAGATAAGGGATATTGGGATTTAGATGACAACGTCTCTCATCTTCATGATAATGCTCTGGGCAAAGGCAGGCTCCATATTTGAAAGAAAAATCAAAAGCCTGACCTACCCGATGGCAAAAGACACACTCATTAAAATTAAGGCTGATTCCAAATCGAGTCAAGATTTGAATTTCAAAAATATTGGTCAAAACCTGATAATCTATCCCTGCTTCCATCAACTCCAGAGTCTTCTTCAAGAAAGCAAACAAGGGAGCATCCTGCTGATTATCCTGTAAACTAGCATCTGCAAGGGCAGCCACATAGGTTGCATAGGCCATGACAAAGAGATCACTATTAATCTTGGGAAAAGTCATCACCTCATGGTAGTCCTCGATGTAGCTAAGGCCGTCATCATTGATTCGTAAGAGAAACCGTGCCAACACCAAGGGTTGAATAACAGGCGCCAGTTTGGACTGGCCAGCGTGTTTGACGAAAAACATGCGCTTGCCCGCCTGCTCGGTAAAAATTTTGACCAGCTTGTCATCCTCACGAAAGTTACGATTGTAGAGCACCAAGCCTTGACTCGTGATAGACTGAATCATGATTCTCTCATGTACTCCTCAAGTCGTTTCATGGCTTCTTCGATAGTCTCCATGCTAGCCGCATAAGACAGGCGAACATAACCTTCTCCATAACACCCAAAGGCAGCACCAGGGATAAAGGCAACAGCCTTCTTCTGAGCAAAATCTTTCAGAAAGGCAAAGGAGTCTTGATTGTAACCCGCTGGAATCTTAGCAAAGATATAGAAGGCACCGTCTGGTTTGATAATCTCAAAACCAAGAGCAGTCATTTTCTCGATAATATAATCCCGACGCTGGATGTATTCCTCCTTCATAGGTTCCGCATCGTTTTTACCAGCTGTCAAGGCCTCTACCGCAGCATGTTGCGCCATGGTATTTGCGGCAGTCACCAAGTACTGGTGACTCTTAATCAACTGAGCTGTAAAGGCTGCAGGAGCGAAAATCAGTCCCAAACGCCATCCTGTCATGGCATGCGACTTCGATAAACCATTGATAATAATTGCCTGATCTCTCAACATAGTTCCCAGAGATACATGGGCTTCGCCTGTGTAGGTCAATTCTGAGTAAACCTCATCACAGACAACAAAAATTTCGTACTTGCGTAAAACAGCTGCCAAGGCCTCCAATTGTTCCCGACTGTAGGTAATTCCTGTCGGATTGGCTGGATAGTTGAGAATAACCGCCTTGAGCTTGTCACCCTGCTCCAAAATGGCCTTCTCCAACATTTCAGGAGTCAAGACAAAACCATTTTCAGTTGTGTCAATCTCGACAATCTCTGCCCCAACTAGATTAACAATCGGTTCATAACCTGGATAGGCAGGAGCTGGCAAAAGTACCTTGTCTCCCTCTTCCAAAATAGCTGTCAAAGTAGCAGATAAAGCCTCTGTCGCCCCAATTGTAACCAAGATTTCATTTTCAGGAGCATAGTCCAGTTGGTACTTTTCCTTAACAAAGTCACTGGCTGCCTGACGTAGAGTCAGCAGACCACTCATCCCTGTATAGTAGGATTGGTTCTGATCAATCGCTCGCTTAGCCGCCTCCTTGACATGATCTGGCGTTGTAAAATCAGGTTCCCCCAAGGTCAAACGCAAGATCCCAGGAATCTCCGAAATAGCCTGGTCAAACTGACGAATCAACGAAACTTGAATCTTATCTAACTGTTTATTAAAGCGCTTAGTTAAGTCCATAGATACCTCCTACTTTCAAAACGTATCTCTATTATACTACAAAAGCCCCCCGACCGCAAAAATACATGATAGAATAACTTTCCACTTTCTATTTTACTTTTCCTGTTTACAGGTCTATAATGGTAACAGATTCTATTTGGAGGTTTTTATGTCATTTCTATCAAAAAATGGAGCAGGTATATTGGCCTGCCTTCTGATTTCAATCGTATCTTGGTACTTAGGAGGATTCTTCCCTGTGATTGGCGCGCCTGTCTTTGCAATTTTCATAGGCATGCTTCTCCATCCCTTTCTCTCGTCTTATAAACAACTGGATGCTGGATTGACCTTTAGTTCCAAGAAATTGCTCCAGTATGCCGTTATCTTGCTTGGTTTTGGTCTCAATATCTCGCAAGTCTTCGCAGTTGGGCAATCTTCACTCCCTGTCATCCTGTCCACCATCTCAATAGCCTTGATTGTTGCCTACCTCTTCCAGCGTTTCTTTGCACTGGACACAAAACTGGCTACCTTGATTGGAGTGGGTTCTTCTATCTGTGGGGGCTCTGCCATTGCAGCGACAGCGCCCGTTATCCATGCCAAGGAAAAGGAAGTAGCCCAAGCCATCTCCGTTATCTTTTTCTTCAATGTCTTGGCTGCGCTCATATTTCCAACGCTAGGTACCTGGCTTCATCTATCCAATGAAGGCTTCGCCCTCTTTGCAGGAACTGCGGTCAATGATACTTCCTCTGTAACCGCCACAGCCAGCGCTTGGGACAGTCTCTACCAGACCAATACCCTCGAATCCGCAACCATTGTCAAACTCACACGTACTCTGGCTATTATCCCCATCACTCTCTTTCTCTCCTACTGGCAAAGTCGCGAGCAAAAAAATAAGCAAGGTTTGCAACTGAAAAAAGTCTTCCCGCTGTTTATCCTTTACTTTATCCTTGCATCTCTCCTAACTACCATCCTAACCTCTCTCGGTGTGTCCAGTAGTTTCTTTACCCCACTCAAACAACTCTCCAAATTCCTCATTATCATGGCCATGAGTGCTATCGGTCTCAAAACCAATCTGGTAGCTATGGTCAAATCCAGCGGAAAATCTATTATCCTCGGAGCCATCTGCTGGATAGCCATCATTCTCACCAGTCTTGGTATGCAGACCCTTATCGGCATTTTCTAACACAAAAGGTAGCCCACCAGCTACCTTTTTCTTATGCTTCCTCAATCAAGCGTGTATGTTCTCTCTTAATACAACGATTCATCACGATGTCATCACATCCACCAGCACGCAAGATTTCTTCCGCTTCTAGACTTTCAAGTCCCAGCTGTGCCCAAAAAATCTTGGCATCAGCCTTGAGAAAATCACGCGCCACATCTGGCAAAAACTCGCTGCGACGGTAAACATTGACAATATCTACAGGAAAAGGAATCTCCGCTAGGCTAGCATAAGCCTTTTCACCCAAGATTTCGCCACCCGCCGCCTTGGGATTGACTGGGATGATTTTATAACCCCGAGCCTGCATTTCCTTGGTCACTCGATTGCTAGTTGTTTCCTCACGGTCAGACAAGCCCACCACAGCAAGGGTTTTACTCGTTGCGAGATACTGACGAATCACGCCATCACTTGGATTAATAAATTCTTGACTCATAGAAATCCTCCTTTTTCATCAGTATAGCACAATTTGAAAAGGCTTGCAGATTTTGGCTACAAAAAAGCTCCTAGCAGTTCTGCTAGGTGAACTGCACCCCAAAAGTTAGACAGAAAAAACTAACTTTTGGGGTGTTTTTATTATGAAATTAACATATGATGATAAAGTTCAAATCTATGAACTTAGAAAACAAGGATATAGCATAGAGAAGCTTTCAAATAAATTTGGGATAAACAATTCTAATATTAGGTACATGATTAAATTGATTGAACGTTACGGAATAGAGTTTGTCAAAAAAGGAAAAAATCGCTACTATTCTCCTAATTTAAAACAAGAAATGATTCATAAAGTCTTACATGAAGGCTGGACTAAAGATAGAGTTTCTCTTGAATACGGTCTCCCAAGTCGTACGATACTTCTTAATTGGCTAGCACAATACAGGAAAAACGGGTATACTATTGTTGAGAAAACAAGAGGGAGAGTACCTAAAATGGGACGTAAGCCAAAAAAGAGACCTGAAGAGAGGACAGAATTAG
>NZ_NCVN01000041.1:0-5342 GCF_002096925.1 Streptococcus mitis
AACAAAGTGAAAGCCAGCGTCTTTAGGCGCTGGCTGGTAATTTGGGCTTATAGCTCTGGGACAAACCACCCGTTTGACGGGTGGTCATGATTTGCATAGAAAGGGGGTGAGTATTATGGCAAGAGATACTTCTTTAGGGTATATAGTAGCCAATAAGTTTTCTATGGATCCAGATAAAAGACAGAAAATATTTTCTCAGTGTAAAAAAGAAGATAATAGCTTAGAACAACGGAAACAAGAAATACTAGAAAAATATGCTGACAAAAATAAAGAATCAACAGCTAGAAAAAATGATTTTAAAAGCTCGTAGAGTTCTAAAAGAAAAGCTAAGAGCTAAGAACTTTAGAAAAAATTATAAACAACGAGGAGCAATAAAGAGATAAAGGAGTATAAAATGGCTAAAAAATTTAGTTTGGTAGAAAAGTATGTAAGAAGTAGAGGAATGAGTATTGATGATGAAAAATCAAAAACAGGTTTAATATTATCACAAGATATAACAAGTATCTATGACGTTCCTGAAGAAGGAAAAGAATTAGTGGATCTTGTTAATGTGATTGAGTATACGGGTACTGGTGGAACATATGAAACTGTAGGTTTTGACGATGAACATCTATCAGAACTTGAATCAGAAGAGTTTAGAGATAGTAAAAGTGTAGAACTTAGAAAAAAACAGATTAGAACCAAGTTTGAACACAAGACATTTTCAGGCCGTATTGCCTTATCGTCTGAACAAGTAGATGATGGAGAATATAATATATCAGACTTCTTAAGTAACAAAATTACCCGTCTTTGTCGTAAAACACGTAATATTGAAATTGGAAAAATTCTAAAAGAAGCACCTGAAAAAAATGTTTCTAATTTTGACGAATTGAAAGATACAATAAACGATTTAAATCCTGAACGTCATAATACTCTTGTATTAAGTCAGTCACTATTTAAGTTTTTAGATAAAGAGAAATCCAGCTATGGAAATTATATTTTAAAAATTAACAAGAAGGAACAATACTCAGAAAACTTATACGTTGATGATGTTATTGTTGTATCTGATGAAGTACTAGGAGTAAAAGGCGATAAAGTTGCTTTCGTTGGGGATTTGTACAATTTCGCTACTTTATTTGAAAGAAATAAAAATAGCTTACGTTGGGTAAGTGAATCCGTTATTTATGGAATGAGTTTAATGCTATATACTCGTTTCGTTGTGAAGAAAATTGAAACGGATTGCGCTTTCTTTATAAAATGGAATTAGGAGATAGGGGATGGATATTAGAGAAGTATTATCAACATTAGAAAATCTTGATGATAAAAAAGATAAGATTGCAAAAGCAAGAACAAAGTTGGAAGAAAAAAGAAAAACAGTTACTGGAGAGAAGAAGGTTTCATTTGATAATATTGATTCTTTTTTTGAGGATAATGCTACTTCCTTAGAACAAATTGCTAAAATGAGTGAATCAATCGATCTGTTAGAGAAAGAGTATGATACTAATTTCTGGGAGGCAAAGGCAGCGATATTTGAATATATCTTTAAAGAGACTAAACGAAGAGCTGAAGAAAAGAAAATCTATAAACGTTACCAGAAGAAACTTAGGATAATTTTAGATGCCTACGATGAAATTCAAGCACTAAAGAAAGATGTAGAAGAAATACATAAAGGCGTAGTTGGAGAAATAACTCAGGAGCATTCTCTTGCAGTATATCGGACAGAAGTAAATCCAACAAGTATCCTTCCGTTCTTAAATCCTGATGTCAGTGGGCATATGAATTTTTCTAAGGAATATCGTGAGATTAAAGAGTATTTAGGTAAAGAGTAATTCATTAGAAACAAGGCTGATTTGAATATCAAGAAATTGATAGCTATATCAAAAATGGCCTTGTTTTTAATTTCAGTAAATTAGTTTCACAAAATGAAGAAAGCATAAACTAAAACAGAGTATAGGCTTGGAAGCCATGTATATCAGTAAGTTACAGAATGGAGTGAGTTTCACAGAATGTAAGATAAGAGAAACTGGGGAATAAATTAGAGGGATACTTCTTTAAATTGTCATATTGAAGAGTTGTCAAACTTAAAACAATGATACCTGGTAAGTGGAGTGTTGAAAGGCTGTTAAGCTTTTTGTCAGTTTGACAGAATGCAACAGAAGAAAAATTAAAAATCGAAGCGGAGGTACTTGACTATGTATGACCTTAGTAACAGAGACTTGGACGAGATTGATAATGAATTAGAAAGATATAGAACGATTGCTAATAAAATTTACTTGAGGAGACAAGAGTTGATACATAACAAGAAACATGGGAATGAAACGTATATTAGATCTCAGGGCAAGAAAGTTTCAAGTCCTACTGAAGATACTATAATTAGAATTGAAGAAGATTTAACATTAAGATATCTGGAAGGTTTTAAATTAATTGTAGATACCTTGATGGAAAATCTGATTGACACTGATCTAGTCATCTTTAAAATGAGATTTTTAGAAGCTGGTATGACTTGGGAAGAAGTAGCAGAGAATCTAAATAAAACTACTCGTTATATAAATAGTAGAAGAAAGGTAATCGCTAAAAGATTTATAGAACTGAAAGGATATTGACTCCCCCCACTTTGAAAAAAATTTTTTGAATACTTTGGGAACCGGTGAAGGGAACTTTTTCCAAGTCGGAGACCTCCAGACAAAAAGGGGGTAAAAACTGACCAATTTACCAGAAAAATGATTAGTTTTGAATGGCAGTATATATACTGTAGAGGTGAAATAGATAAAACTTGATTTATTGCAGGAAGATAGCAAAAGAGCTATAATAAAGTGGAGCGCAAAGGATTATATTTTAAAAAAAGGAGATTGTAGTCATGGCAAAAAATGATTATTGGGTAGTTGTGTATAAAATCCTTAATTATTATTTTCAGAAAATGAAGCATGGAGAGCCGGCCGATGAAAATGAAATAAACTCTTCCGTCCTGGAAATTCCCCACCAGTATTTAATGGATGTCTATCGTAATTTATTTGATGATGGATTTTTGACAGGTACTTGTGTAACTGGAGACATGTCTGGGGATGTTTATATTGAGAATTTGTCTCTTGTTAGAATTACAACTAAAGGTATTGAATATTTGGAGGACAACTCTAAAATGAAACAGGCTTATAAAATTTTGAAAGAAATAAAAGATTGGATACCTGGAATGTAGCGCTGGGGATATATGAGCGCTAGTGAAATAATTAGTAGGCCGAAAGATATTATAATCGAATTTATTGGATTTTATGAAGTAGTGTTTTTCTGATTTAGTTTGATAAAATAGAGGTGTGAGGGGGATTTCGTCCTCCATCTTAGTGTTTATCTCTCTTTTGCGAGAGTCAGGTTTACGTTTTTTTAAATTTTTGAGAGTATATAAATTTGGTGAGGATATGCTACAATATTACCAGGTAATAAAAAAAGCACGTTTGACCGTGCTAGTTTCTTGCCTGCTGAACTCATCATATAGTGTAGTGGCTCCTTTATGGGGCTTTTTTTGTGAACATTTTTAGGAACTTTTAAAGAAATTAAAGAAAATATAAGGAAATATGATTTTAAAGAAAATCAGGAATATCAAGGCCTTTACTTACTAATGAAATATAAAAATCAAGCGGTAGCGGAATAACTCAAAATGTGATAAGATAGGGGTATGAATCTGAAAGTGAAACAAAAAATACCATTAAAAATCAAGCGCATGGGAATTAATGGTGAGGGAATCGGCTTTTATCAAAAAACATTAGTCTTTGTGCATGGTGCTCTCAAAGGAGAAGATATCTATTGTCAGATTACTTCTATTAAACGTAACTTTGTTGAGGCAAAATTACTGAAGGTCAACAAGAAGTCTAAATTTCGAGTTGTGCCAGCTTGTACTATTTACAATGAGTGCGGAGGCTGCCAAATCATGCACCTGCATTATGATAAGCAGCTGGAGTTCAAGACGGACTTACTTCATCAAGCGCTGAAAAAATTTGCTCCTGCAGGATATAAAAATTATGAAATCCGTCCAACTATTGGTATGCAGGAACCAAAGTACTACCGTGCTAAGTTACAATTTCAGACTCGAAAATTTAAGAATCAGGTCAAGGCGGGCTTATATGCACAAAACTCTCACTATTTAGTAGAGTTGAAAGACTGCCTGGTACAAGACAAGGGAACCCAAGTGATTGCTAATCGTCTAGCAGAATTACTTACTTATCATCAGATTCCAATCACGGATGAGAGAAAAGTTCTAGGAGTTAGGACTATTATGGTCCGACGAGCAAGAAAGACTGGACAGGTTCAGATTATTATTGTTACAAATCGCCAGCTTAATTTAACCCTGCTGGTAAAAGATTTAGTTAAAGATTTTTCAGAGATTGTGACAGTAGCTGTGAATACAAATACAGCTAAAACCAGTGAGATTTATGGAGAAAAGACAGAGATTATCTGGGGTCAAGAGAGTATTCAAGAAGGTGTTCTTGATTATGAATTTTCACTATCTCCTCGCGCTTTCTATCAACTAAATCCTGAACAAACAGAAGTCCTCTATAGTGAGGCAGTAAAAGCGTTGGATGTTGATAAAGAAGACCATTTGATTGACGCTTATTGTGGAGTTGGAACGATTGGATTTGCCTTCGCAAAGAAAGTTAAAACACTCAGAGGTATGGATATTATTCCAGAAGCCATTGAAGATGCTAAGCGAAATGCTAAAAGAATGGGATTTAACAACACACATTACGAAGCAGGAACAGCGGAAGAGATTATTCCTCGCTGGTATAAGGAAGGCTACCGAGCAGATGCTCTGATCGTAGATCCACCACGTACAGGTCTGGATGACAAGTTATTAGATACAATTCTTAACTATGTACCAGAAAAAATGGTTTATATTTCTTGCAATGTTTCGACCTTGGCTCGTGATTTGGTACGCTTAGTAGAAGTCTATGACCTCCATTATATCCAGTCGGTCGATATGTTCCCACACACTGCTCGAACGGAAGCAGTTGTGAAATTAATTAAAAAAGTTTAAAAAAGTAGTTGACAAAGTTTAAAAAGTCGGTATAATAGTAAGAGTTGAAAATAACAGCTCAGGTCCGTTGGTCAAGGGGTTAAGACACCGCCTTTTCACGGCGGTAACACGGGTTCGAATCCCGTACGGACTATGGTATGTTGTGGTTGCGGCACTTGATGAAAAAAGATTAAAAAAGTTTCAAAAAAGTGTTGACAAGCGAAAGCCACTGTGATATACTAATATAGTTGTCGCTTGAGAGAAGTGAGTGACAAAGACCTTTGAAAACTGAACAAGACGAACCAATGTGCAGGGCACTACAACCAAGGTTGTAGTACTGAACAATGAAAAAACAATAAAG